>JBOFNA010000115.1:0-11933 GCA_051658665.1 Oscillospiraceae bacterium | reverse complement strand
TGGATAGTCTAAGAGGTGGTGCAACTCAGTTAGTAAATACAAATAAACTTGTTAGGTTTTATAATGGTGCAACGGGATTAAAAACAGGTACTACAAATGATGCTGGAAGTTGTTTATCTGCATCTGCTGAAAGAGATGGACTCAAGTTAATAGCAGTTGTTATGGGTGCAAAAACAAGTGAGGATAGGTTTAATAGTGCAAAATCATTATTAGATTATGGTTACAGTAAGTATGAAATGGCTGAGATACCATCAATAGGAGAAGAATATAAAAAGATTAAAGTATTACACGGAGAAAGCGAAGATGTAGATTTGTTTTTTAATGTATCTGGTAATGTTTTAGTTCCAAAAGGTAAAAATAATAGTATAGTTACTGAAATTCAAATATCAAACAACATAGAAGCACCTGTTTTAAAAGGTCAAACAGTAGGAAAAATAACAGTGAAAATTGGAGACGAAGTTATATCTACACATGATATAATAACGGAGAGGTCTGTTGAAAAAATGGATATTTATAAAGGTTTTGGATTTCTATTAAAATCTTTATTTAAAAACTAACAATATTTTATTGACAACAAGATGTTATAATATTACAATAAACTTATTAAAATTAAGTAGAATATTCATAAGTTTAAATAGGAGGTAGTTTTGTGAACAAAGACATTTTAAAATTAAATACCAGTTTTTTAGAAGGCTGTATAACAAAACAAAATTTTGACGATTATCATAAAAAATTAGAGGTTGCTCACGACAATTTAAATAATAAAAAAGGTGCAGGCAAAGATTTTTTAGGATGGGTTGATTTACCTATAAATTATGATAAAAATGAAGTAGAACAAATTAAAAAAGTTGCAAATGATATAAGACAAAACTGTGAAATTTTAGTTGTTATAGGTATAGGGGGCTCTTATTTAGGGTCTAAAAGTGGCTTAGATTTTATAAAGTCTACTTTTTACAATGAAAAAGATAAGTTAAAAATATATTTTGCAGGTCAAAATATAAGCGGTGAATATTTAAATAATATTATGGATATTTGTGAAGGCAAAGAGGTTTCACTTTGCGTTATATCAAAATCAGGAACAACCACAGAAACATCAATTGCTTTTAGGTTTTTAAGAGAACTTTTATTAAAAATGTATGGTAAAGAAAAAACTCGAAAACGAATTTTTGCAATTACAGATAAAGAGAAAGGTGTGCTTTTAGACCTTTGTAAAAAAGAAAACTATACAAAATTTATAATACCTGACAATGTAGGTGGAAGGTTTTCAGTTCTTACACCAGTGGGACTTTTACCATTAGCGGCAGCTGGTTGCGATATTGATAAAATTTTACAGGGAGCAAAACAAGCTTTTCACGATTTTAGCGATTTGGATAATAATATTTGTTATAAATATGCAGTAATAAGAAATATTTTATTAGAAAAAAATAAGTTTGTTGAATTGATGGTAAGTTATGACCCTGACTTAAAGGAGTTTTCTGAGTGGTTTAAACAACTTTTTGGGGAAAGCGAAGGTAAAGGTGGTAAAGGTATTTTTCCATGCTCTGTTTTAAACTCTACTGACTTACACTCGTTAGGACAATTTATACAAGATGGTAATAAAATTTTATTTGAAACGGTTTTATCTGTGGAAGACTCAAAAAATGATTTAACAATTAATGAAATAGAAGACAATTTTGATGAATTAAATTATTTAGATGGTAAAACTTTAAGTTATATAAATAAAAAAGCTATGGATGGGACAATTTTAGCTCATCTAGATGGTGATGTACCTAATATGCTTTTAAATATAAAAAATAAAGACGAATTTACTTTTGGGTATTTAGTTTACTTTTTTATGAAAGCGTGCGGTATATCAGGACATATTTTAGGCGTAAACCCTTTTAACCAACCTGGTGTTGAAGATTACAAGAAAAATATGTTTGCTCTTTTAGGAAAAGAAGGATATGAAAAAAATAAAGAAGAGTTGGAACAAAAATTAAAATCTTTTGTCCGCTAAAAAACATAAAAAACTAGATAAATCAATCTGGTTTTTTACCTTTATATATACTTTTTTTATTTAAAAGGAGATTTTTATGATTATAAATGTAGCGATAGTAGGGTATGGAAATATAGGCAAATATTTAGTTGACGCAATAAAACACCACGAAAATATAAATTTAGTGGGTGTTATTAGACGAAAAGAAAGTTTAAAAGAAACACAAGTTGAAAGTGAAATTTTATTTGTAGATGATGTTAATAAGTTACCAATAAAACCAGATATAGCTATTTTAGCGACACCAACAAGGGCAATAGAAGAAGAAGCTTTAAAATATATAAAGATGGGTATAAACACAATAGATAGTTTTGATATACATACAGATATTTATGACCTTAAAGAAAAACTTGATATTGAATGTAAAGAAAATAATGTTGCAACAATAATATCGGCAGGTTGGGACCCAGGGATAGACTCAATGGTAAGATGTATAATGGAGTTTTCGGCACCTTGTGGGATAACATACACAAATTTTGGGTTAGGTATGAGTATGGGTCATTCTACAGCGGTTAAAAGTATGGATTTTGTAAATGACGCATTATCTTTAACTGTACCAATGGGGCAAGGAATTCATAGAAGGCTTGTATATGTTGAACTTGAAGATGGAGTGAACTTTGAAGATGTAGAGCAAAACATAAAAAAAGATGATTATTTTAAAAATGATGAAACATATGTTTTTAAAACAGATAATATAAATTCAATAAAAGATATGGGACACGGAGTAAACATGGTAAGAAAAGGAGTGTCGTCAAGTAGTCATAATCAATTATTTGAGTTTAATATGAAAATAAATAACCCTGGACTAACAGCACAAATTATGGTAGCGTCTTGTATTGCAGTTTTAAAACAAAAAAGTGGGGCATATACAATGATAGAAATTGCACCAATAGACTTTTTAGATATGGATAAAAAAACAGCTATAAAAAAAATGGTGTAAAAAACCTTGACAATTGTTGTATTTATATATATAATACTATCGTAAGTAAAGAGGTGTCCTATGCTTTTAAATTTAAAGCAACTATCACGAGAAAATATCGATTATAAAAGCCTAAAATACGATGTAGCAGCAACTAAAGACGCAATGACTTATACATTAAATGAAGACTTTTCAATTAATGTAGATGGGTTTTGTGAGAAAAAAAACAGTATTATATATATAAAATACGACGCAAAGTTTTTTGTTAACTTTAGCTGTGACCGATGTTTGAAAATTTGCACTAAAGATTTTAGTCTGAGTTACAAACATGAAGTTAGTGAAAGTAAGATTTTTGAGTCTGAAGATTATAATGTTTTTTTACAAAATCATTTTTTAGATTTAGATAAATTAATTATTAGTGACATAATAGTCGATTTTCCATTAAAGCTTTTATGTGATAATAATTGTAAGGGCTTTTGTCATATTTGTGGCAAAGATAAAAACATCGATACTTGTAATTGTGAAGATAATCTAGGTGACCCTAGAATGGAAATTTTAAAAAAATTACTAAAATAGTTAAAATTGAAGGAGGTGCTGTAAATGGCGGTACCAAAAAGAAAGACTTCAAAGTCGAGAAGAGATAAAAGACGTTCTTCAGTATGGAAGCTTGATATGCCAACTTTTATTAAATGTGTACAATGTGGCGAATTAAAAACTCCTCATAAAGTTTGTAAAAACTGTGGTTTTTATAAAGGTAGACAAGTTATAAATAAAGAAGCGTAGTCTTTTAAAGAGAGGTAGCCTCTCTTTTTTTATTTTATAATTTTTTTTATTATAATAGAGTAAAGGTTAGATAATATGGCGATTAAAGCATTTAATATAAAAAAAGGTTCTATAGCAGAAGAAATAGGTATAAAAAAGGGAGATTTAATAATATCAATAAATGAGTCTAAAATAAATGATATTTTAGATTATGATTTTTATTGTAAAGAAGAAATCTTATTACTAGAAATAAAACTTGCAAATAATATAAAAGTTGATTACGTAGAAGTTGAAAAAGATATGGACGAAGACCTAGGTATAGAGTTTGAAACTTTTTTAATTGATGCTCAACATACTTGTACAAATAAATGCATTTTTTGCTTTGTTGATCAAATGCCAGAAGGCTTAAGAGAAAGTCTTTATTTTAGAGATGACGATGAAAGAATGTCGTTTTTATTTGGCAATTATATAACAATGACAAATATGAAACAAAGCGAAGTTGATAGAATTATAAAAATGAAAATTAGTCCGATTAATATATCAGTTCATTCTACAGACTCAAAAATTAGAAGAGCTATGTTAGGAAATAAATTTTCAGATAAAACATTAAATTATTTAAAACAGTTAAATGACGCAGGTATAAAAATTAATTGTCAAATTGTTTTATGTAAAGGTATAAATGACGGAGAGCATTTAATAAAAACTATCAACGATTTGTTAAATTTAGAGAATAGCGTAGAAAGTATCGCGATAGTACCTGTAGGTGTTACAAAATACAGAGAAAAGTTACCTAGGTTACAAATATTTGATAAAGCATCATCTATAGAAGTTATAGATACAATACATAAAATAAGTGATGAAATGTTAAATATAAGAGGAACTAGGGTTGTTTACCCATCTGATGAGTTTTTTTTGAAAGCTCAGCTAGATTTACCAGAAGCAGACTATTATGAAGAATATAAGCAACTTACTAACGGAGTTGGAATGTTAAGGTTACTTATAGAAGAGTTTACAAATGAACTAAGTAAAAAAACTTTATTAAATAATGAAAGACAAGTGTCAATTATAACAGGTGAAGCAGCTTATGAAACTATTTTATTTTTATGTAATATAGCGATGGATAAATTCAGTAATTTAAAAGTTGATGTAAAAAAAATAAAGAACAATTTTTTTGGTGGAAATGTAATTGTATCGGGTCTTGTTACAGGTACAGATATTATTGACCAAATATCAAAAGATGATTTATACGAAGATGTTTTAATTCCGTCTGTAATGCTTAAATATGGAGAAAATAAGTTTTTAGATGAATATACAGTAAAAGATTTAGAAAAAGATTTTAGTATAAAAATAAAAACTGTAGATAATAATGGACATGAATTATTGGAAAAAATTTTAGGCGAGGTGTAAAAAATGGCTTTACCATTAGTGGCAGTTGTAGGAAGACCTAATGTGGGTAAATCTACATTATTTAATAAATTAGTAGGTAAAAGAATATCTATAGTTGAAGATACACCAGGAGTTACTAGAGATAGAATATATTCAGAATGTAACTGGTTAAGTCATAAATTTATGTTAATAGATACAGGTGGTATTGAGCCAAAAACTGATGATATGATATTATCTAAAATGAGAAATCAGGCACAAATTGCAATAGATAGTGCAGATGTTATTATTTTTGTATGCGATATTACAACTGGAGTTACCGCAAATGATATGGATGTTGCGGCAATATTAAGAAAAAGTAAAAAACCAGTTGTTTTATGTTTAAATAAAGAAGATAATATTGGTAAAACTAGAAATGAGTATTATGAGTTTTATAATTTAGGGTTAGGTGACCCAATTGCAGTATCTTCTGTACACGGACATTGTACTGGTGACTTACTAGATGCCGTTGTTGATTATTTTGACAAATTAGATATAGAAGATTATGAAGAAGAGTATATAAAAGTATCAGTAGTTGGTAAACCAAATGTTGGTAAATCTTCATTAATTAATAAAATTTTAGGCGAAGATAGAATGATTGTATCAGATGTTGCTGGAACAACGAGAGATTCGGTAGACTCAATAAAAGAAAATAGCCATGGTAAATTTGTACTTATAGATACAGCAGGCATAAGAAAGCGAAAAAAAATACATGATAATATAGAGAGATATAGTGTAATACGATCATTTATTGCTGTAGATAGGTCAGATGTTATAGTTATTTTAATAGATGCAACAGAAGGGTTTACAGAGCAAGATTCGAAAATTGCTGGATATGCACATGAACAAGGTAAAGGTTGTATTATCGCAGTTAACAAATGGGACTTAATCGAAAAAGATGATAAAACAATGAACAAAGAGAGAAAGAAACTTGAAGAATCGTTTGGGTTTATGTCATATGCACCTATAATTTTTATATCAGCTCAAACAGGACAAAGGATAGACAGACTTTTTTCATTAATAAAATATGTAAATGAACAAAATTCTTTAAGAGTTTCTACCGGAATGTTAAACGACATTTTGTCAGATGCAACGGCAAGAGTTCAACCACCATCTGATAAAGGAAAAAGACTTAAAATATATTATATGACTCAACCATCAACCAAACCTCCTACATTTGTTTCTTTTGTAAACAAAAAAGATTTATATCATTTTTCATATAGAAGATATATAGAAAATCAAATTAGAGAAGTTTTTGGATTAGAGGGTACACCAATTAGAATGATCGTGAGAGAAAGGTCAGATTAATATGAGTGATAATTTAATTGTATTATTATCTTTAGTTGTGCCTTATTTTTTTGGAAGTATTAACTCAGCTATTATTATTTCAAAAAAGTATTTAAAAGATGACATTAGAATTTATGGAAGTAAAAATGCAGGAATGACAAATGTACTTAGAGTTATAGGTAAGAAAGCTGCATTTTACACTATTGTAGGAGATGTAGGTAAAGCTTTCATACCTGTTTTAATATTTAAAATAGTATTTACAAATTATACAAATTTTGATCCAATTATAGGCAGTTATTTTGCAGCAATATCTGCGTTAATTGGTCATATTTTTCCTATTTATTATGGTTTCAAAGGTGGAAAAGGTGTTTTGACAGCAGCAGGTGCAATTGCTGCTATTAATATATGGGTTTTACTGATATTACTAGGGGTGTTTTTGGTTGTGGCTTTTTCTACTAGGGTTGTATCAATAGGGTCTATATTAATTTCTATTTTATTTCCTTTTGTGAGTTATTTTATTCAAAAATCTGATAGTACTTTTACATTAAATTATTTATATTACACAATAATAATGAGTTTAATTTTGATTTATATGCATAGAGCTAATATAGTAAGGATTATAAATGGTACAGAAAATAAATTTTCAAATAAAAAGTAGGTATTTATATGGCAAAAGTGATGGTTTTAGGTGCAGGTAGTTTTGGTATTGCTTTAGCATTATTAGGTGACGAGTTGAATGATGTTACTTTATGGACACATAGCAATGATCTATTTGATAAACTTATTAAGGACAGAGAAAATAAAAAATTATTAAAAGGTATAAAAATACCCAATACTATAAATATAACAACAGATATATCATTAGCTAAAGATATGGATATTATAATTGTTGCAGTACCTTCTTTTGCTGTTGAAGAAACAGTTTTAAAAATAAAAAACTTTATAATGAAAAAAACGGTAATTGTAAGTGTTGCAAAAGGTATAGAAAAAAACACGTTACAGTGTTTTTCAACTGTTATTGAAAATATTTTACCTGCAAATAAAATAGTAGCTTTATCTGGACCATCTCATGCAGAAGAGGTAGCTAAAAAAATGTTAGCTGTTTTAGTTTGTGCGTCTAAAAATGAAGAAGCATCTATTTTCATACAAAAACAATTAAGCACAAAATATATGAGAATATATGTAAATAATGATATTTTAGGTGTTGAATTAGGCGGAGCATTAAAAAACATCATTGCGTTAACAGCAGGTGTATTAGACGGACTTTCATTGGGAGATAATGCAAAGGCTGCACTTGTGACAAGAGGTTTAAAAGAGATAACAAGGCTTGGTGTCAAGATGGGAGGCAAACCAGAAACGTTTTCAGGGCTTTCAGGTATGGGTGATTTAATTGTAACTTGTATTAGTGAGTACTCAAGAAACAGAAAAGCAGGTATCTTAATAGGCCAAGGGTTAAGTGCAAATGATGCAATAAAACAAGTAGGTACAGTAGAGGGTTATTACGCAACATTATCTGCTAAAAAGTTATGTCAAAAACATAATATTGAGATGCCTATAACCGATGGTATGTATAAGGTGTTGTTTGAGGGTAATAGTGCTAAAGGTATTTTAAGTGAGCTTATGTCAAGGCCTCAAAAGAGCGAGAGAGAATTTTTATTAGACTAATAATTATTTTTAGGAGCAGTAATGGATAAAAAAAAAATAAATATGTTATCAAAAGCAGACTCAGTAGAAGGTCAAGGAGTTATGAGTGCGACTCATGAGCAAATTAGGTTGGTTGAAAGAGGCTTAGGATATAAATTTAATATATTTAAAAATAAAATCAAGATATGTGATATATGCCATTATCATACAATTAATCCGCATTATTACTTTGCATTACCTTTCGTTAAAGCTAAGTCTAAAACTGTTTGCTCTGTACATTTTTTACCTGAAACTGTTGAAAATAGTTTAAATTTATATAAACCAATAAAAAATATTTTTTATAAATATATGATATCTTTTTATAAAAAGATGGACTATTTAGTTACAGTAAACCCTTACTTTATAGATAGATTAGCTTTTTATGGTATAGATAGAAATAAAGTATCTTATATACCTAATTTTGTTTCAGAAGAAGAATTTTTTATTATAAACGATAAAAAAAAGCAACAAATAAAAGAAAGTTATGGTATAAGTAAAGATAAATTTATAGTTTTAAGTGTAGGTCAATTACAAACTAGAAAAGGTATATTTGATTTTATTGAAATAGCAAAAAAAATGAAAGATGTACAATTTATATGGGCTGGTGGTTTTTCTTTTGGAAAAATAACTGATGGATATGAAAAAATCAAAAAAATTGTTGAAAATCCTCCAAGTAATGTTAAATTTTTAGGTATAGTTAAGAGAAATAAGATGAACGATTTATATAATATAGCTAACGTTATGTTATTAGCATCTTACGAGGAGCTTTTTCCTATGACTATTTTAGAGTCAATGAATTGTGGTGTACCGATACTTCTAAGGGATTTAGAAATTTATGAAAACATTTTATTTGACTTTTATTTAAAAACAACAAATGTTGAAGGTTTTATAGACACAATAAAAAAATTAAAAGAAAATAAAGATTATCATAAAACTGCAAGTAGCTTATCAATGAAAGGCAATAAATTTTATTCAAAAGATAGTGTTCTAGATATGTGGGATAAATTTTATGACGGTATTATTAATGGATAAGTCTAACAATAAGTCTTTTAGACAAAATATATTAAATATAATATTTGTAACATTTTGTTTTTTCTCAATTTTATATTACGTTGTAAATAAAGAGGGTGTTGAAAATATAAAGTTAATATTTAAAGAAATTAATTATATATTTTTATTATTTGCGATTGTAGCTATGGTTTTATATTGGGGTTTAGAAAGTTTTGTTTTACATATTTTTTGTAATAATATTTATAAAAACCAAAGTTTTAAAAAAAGCATAAAAACATCTATGATAGGTCAGTTTTTTAATAGTATAACTCCATTTTCCAGTGGAGGTCAGCCTATACAAGCATATTATATGATGAAATTAGGTATGAATTTAGGAGATGCAACTTGTATTTTGATGAGCAAGTTTATTGTATATCAAATTTCAATAACAGTACTAAGTTTATTACTGTTAACAACACAAATCTCTTACTTTAATGGACATATCACAGGTTTTAAAACTTTAGTTTTTATAGGTTTTTTTATTAATATATTTGTAGTTTTTGCATTATTAGCTTTTTCTATATCAAAAAAATTTTGTAAAAATGTAGCTTTTAATATAATAATATTTTTAAGTAAATTAAAGATTATTAAATATAAGAATAAATGCTTAGAATATACTAATAAAGAGATAGATATTTTTTCCTCAAACATAAAAAATATGAAAAGTATAATGCCAAAAGTTATTTTAAGTGCTATAATAACATTATTACAGTTAATAGTTTATTTTTCAGTTTCTTATTTTGTTTATTTATCTTTTGGTTTAAATGGGAATAGTATTATTACATTTATTGCGGCACAATCTTTTGTTAATTTAATTTCTGCATTCATACCATCACCAGGTGGTTCTGGGGGAGCAGAAATAAGTTTTTTAGCTTTTTACAGCATTTTATTTCCAAGTAATTATATAAATGTGTCTATGTTTATTTGGAGATTATTAACTTATTATTTAACTATTTTTGTTAGCTTTTTATTTTTAGGTAAAGTTTTCAATAAAAAATAAAATTTATGAATATATTTAGTGTTAAGGAGTTTATTATGAAAAAAATTATTAGTTTATTTTTAATTTCAACATTCACTTTTGTTTCTTTATCTGGTTGTTTTAATAAAGATATTGATGAATATGGACCTAAAAACACCATCAACATATTATTTCAAAATATGATTGATGGAGATATTGAAAATGCTAAATCATTGATTCTTGACGAGAAAGAATTAATGATAGAAGATGCGTTTGGTTTAGAAAGTTTTAAAATAATAACCAAAAATTTAAAATATGAGATTGTAAAAGAAACATTAAATGAAGATGGAAAAACAGCAACAGTTAAAATGAAAGTTGGAAATTACGATTTAAATACAATTTTGGATAAGGCAACAATTGAGGCAACAAATACTCTAATAGAGTATCAATCAGGTGGTAAAGAATTAACCGAAGAAGAAACAAAAAACGCCTTAGATAAAGCTTTGAAAAATCAAATAGAAAATTACAATGGTGAAGTTTTAGTTGGTGAAGTTGAAGTGAAACTTGAAAAAATAAATGATAAATGGCTTGTGGTATTTGATGAAAAATTACAACAATATATTTTAGGTGATATATAAAATGCAACAATTAACAAATATAGGCACAATAAAATTATTGTGTGATAAATATGGGTTTAATTTTTCAAAAAGTTTAGGACAAAATTTTATTATAAATCCAAGTGTTTGTCCAAAAATGGTAGATATGTCAAATATTAATAAAGATTATGCAGTAATTGAAATTGGAACAGGTTTTGGTGTTTTAACTAAAGAATTAGCTGAAAAATCAAGTAAAGTTATAGCTATAGAAATAGATAAAAAGCTTTTGCCTGTTTTAGACGAAACTTTGGCTGAATATAATAATATTGAAATTATTAATGATGATATTTTAAAAGTAAATTTAAAAAAAATAATAGAAGAGAAATGTAAAGGGCTAAAGGTTTGTGTTTGTGCAAATTTACCATATTATATAACATCACCAATAATAATGAATATTTTAGAACAAAAACTTGATATTGAGTTTATAACAGCTATGGTTCAAAAAGAAGCAGGGGATAGACTAGTTGCGGATTTTAAGTCTAAATCGGTAGGTGCTATTACATTTGGAGTACGTTATTATGGAAACCCTAAAATATTATTTAAAGTTTCAAAGGGTAGTTTTATGCCAAGCCCAAAGGTTGAGTCTTGTGTTATTAATATATCTATAATAAAAGATAATATATTAAATGAAAAACAAGAAAAATTAATGTTTAAATTAATAAAAATGTGCTTTATACAAAGACGTAAAACTATTTTAAATTCTTTATCCAACGGATTAAAATTAGATAAATCAATTATTTTAAATTTTTTAGAAAAATCAAATATTAATGAAAAAGAAAGACCTGAAAGGTTAAATTTAAAAGATTTTAATAAGTTATCAGAGGTTATATTAAAATATAAAGAGGTTTTATGATAAACATAATTATAAATTTATTTGTTAAAGATAAAGATAATGTAAATAATCCAATAGTAAGAGAAAATTATGGAAAGGTGTCTAGTATTGTTGGCGTTTTTGTTAATATATTTTTGTTTATAAGTAAATTATTTATTGGTATATTAACCAATAGTGTTGCCGTAATGGCAGATGCGATAAATAATTTATCAGATGCAGGGTCATCTTTAGTTTCTTTTATTTGCTTTAAATTATCAAGTAAGCCAGCAGATGAAAAACATCCGTTTGGACATGAGCGAATTGAATATGTCGCATCTTTAGTTATATCATTT
>JBOFNA010000114.1:0-1543 GCA_051658665.1 Oscillospiraceae bacterium | reverse complement strand
AAAGTATGGTCTTGATAAAAATGTTGCAAGACTAAAAGAAGATTTATTGAAATATAAAATTGATTTTGATGTTTGGTTTAGCGAACAAACCTTACATGATAATGGGTCTATTACTAAAATAATTGACTTATTAAAAAGTAAAGGCCATGCATATGAAGAAGATGGGGCAATTTGGTATAAAGCAACAAATTTCGGCTCTGAAAAAGACGAAGTATTGGTAAGAAACAACGGCAAATCAACATACTTTGCAGCAGATATAGCTTATCATTATAATAAGTTTACTGAAAGACATTTCAACAGGGTTATTAATATTTGGGGTGCAGATCATCATGGACATGTAGCAAGATTAAAAGGCTCTATGGATGCAATTGGTTTATCTGGTGATAAACTGGATATTGTTATTATGCAACTTGTAAGGTTATCAAGAGACGGCGAAGCCGTTAGAATGAGTAAAAGAACTGGTAAAAGTGTAACTTTATCCGATTTATTAGATGAGAGACCAATAGATGCTGCAAGATTTTTCTTTAACCTAAGAGAGCCAAATATACATTTAGAATTTGATTTGGGACTTGCTGTTTCAGAGTCTTCTCAAAACCCAGTTTATTACATTCAATATGCTCATGCAAGAATTTGTAGTATTATAAAATCAATGCAAGTTCAAAATATAACTACTGAATACTTCGATTATGATAATTTTAAACTATTAACAAAAACAGAAGAAATAGAACTAATAAGACTTTTATCCTCTTATACTGAAGAAGTTATTTCTGCTGCTAAAACTCTAGACCCATCTAAAATTAATAGATTTATAATAGATGTAGCTACACATTTTCATAAATTTTATAATTCTTGCCACGTAAGTGGACAAGAAGATAACCTAACCAACGCAAGACTCGCTTTATGCGTAGCCACAAAAACTGTAATTAGTAATGTTCTCAACGCTTTTAAAATTACGGTTCCTGAAAAAATGTAACCTATTAATTTAATATATTACTTAATTAAAAATTTTATTAATTTAGAAAAAATTGTTGTCTAACCTTTTCACTTTCTTAAATAAAAAAAACATATCTTTATTATAAGATATGTTTTTTTTATTTAAGGTTAAAATTTAAAACTCAAACATAAATATAGCTCTTAATCTTTTTAAAAAGTTTATCTTTAATTCCTTTTACATTTTTAATATCTTCTATTGACAAAAATGGAGTATTGTTTTTATATCTAATAATTTCATCTGCTAATTTTTCACCAATACCATCTATTTTCATTAAATCAGATTTAGTAGCTGTATTTATATTAAATGTTTTAATAATAAAAACTTGATCATTGTAAGTTACAATAGGTTCATTATAAATTATTGTAGATTTGTTAATTATAACAATTATAAAAAATATAATAACAATAACTATAATAGATACTCCATAAAACAATTTGTTTAAAAAACTCATTTTACTTAAGTGTCAAAGCTAATTTAACTTTATCTATTATTCCTTTTTCATTTAAATTAAATAAATCAAGAAGCTCATCCGCTGCACCCGACATACCA
>JBOFNA010000113.1:0-6202 GCA_051658665.1 Oscillospiraceae bacterium | reverse complement strand
AAAGCCAATTGATACTGTTCAGGTTGAAAAAACACTAAAAGATGATAAAGATATTGATACCGTAGTTTTTGTGCATTGCGAAACAACAACCGGAGTTGTTAACCCTATGGAAAAACTAACAAAGCTTGCAAAGGATTATGGTAAAACTGTACTTGTAGATGCTATGTCAAGCTTTGGCGCGTATGAAATTGATATGGCAGGACTTGATATAGATGCACTTGCTGCGAGCTCCAATAAATGTTTAGAGGGCTTGCCGGGACTTTCATTTGTCATAGCAAAGAAAAGCTTGCTCTTAAAAAGCAACGGAAATTCTCATTCTCATTGCTTGGATTTATACGACCAATACAAAGGACTGTATGATGGAGGTGGTAAATTTCGTTTTACATCACCTACAAATATTTTACTCGCTTTGCGACAAGCGATTGATGAATATAATAAAGAAGGTGGACTTATTGCTCGCAAGGCTCGCTATATGGAAAACCACAAAACACTTATTGATGAGTTGTCTGCACTTGGCATACGGTCAATTGTAGCACCAGAACATCAATCATACATCATTACAACCTTTGAGATGGGCAAGATTGATTTTAATAAAATGTATAATGTACTAAAACAAAAAGGGTTTATTATCTACCCCGGCAAGCTGACAGAACTACGAACATTCCGTCTTGGAAACATTGGCGATGTTTATCCTTCTGATATGAAAGAGCTTGCAAAAGTGCTAAAGGAGTTTTTAGCGAATGAACAATAATAAATCAACTGAAGGAGATGTGAATTTCACGCCATACCGCCAGAACTGGTAATCAGAGCAACTCAGCGAAGCTACACTAGATATGTTAAAGCGAGATAGTGACGTATTTTTGCATCAATTCATGACTACTCCTTGCTTAGATGTTTTGGCGAGTTGTAGTGATACAAAGATTGCTAATCTTCAAGGTAAGCATTATCTTAATTTTCACGAAAACAACGTGCATCAAGTGGGATTTGTAAACAAACAAGTAATTTCCGCTGTTAAATAACAGCTGGAAACATTGTCATTTTGTACAAGAAGATTTACCGACGAAAAAAGCCCTGTATGTTGTGCTGCCGCCATCGCAGCAATAGAATTTTTAGAGAAAAATAATATTTTTTAAAAGAGTGTAGAGGATGGAGTGTTTTTGCGTGAAATGCTAAGACAGCATTTACAGGGTTCAACACATTTAGGTGATATCCGCGAGATTGGACTTTTAAATGCAATTGAACTTATAAGCGATAGTAGCTCAAATGAAAAAGCAACTGCTCTTGCTGAGAAAGTTATGTATGGTTGCCTTTCTGATGGTCTTTCGTTTAAGGTATCGCAAGGAAATGTTTTATCCCTTTATCCTGCACTTACAGTAACAAAAGATAATCTACAAGAAGCGGTTATGATAATTACAAATAATGTTTTGAATTGTTAGATATATACCCTAAATATTAAATCCCACAAAAGCCGCAAAATCGGCACTTGTGGGATTTAATATTTAGGGTCGATAAATAAAGAATACAATTGTGTTACGGGCAAATCGTGATACCGATTTTGTGATGATGAGGTCAACTTTACCTGCTAGTGCATCGGTAATCATGCGGTTGAATCCATCCCGTTTTTTGGTTTTGTCCATAAGTCATTCCCTCATCAGTATAAATATCAATGAACTACCAGTCCTCGCGACTTTTGATGTAGACAGTGTAATAATCGACCTTTGCTTAGTAGTTTGGCAGCTGTTCTTATTGGTCGGTACTGACACGGGCATAACCTTTGACTTTTCGTTTATTATGGTTGTTGATAGGAGTAGCGGTAAATATGCTGAGTGTATTAATTACGTCTATCTTAGCCAGAAAATTGATACATATCTTGATAGGTTAAACCTGTTAGATATGTGTTTTATTTTATCTATTTTTATTTAAAACAAGGTTTAATAAAGTTGCTTTTTAATTTGATAGTATATATTTAAAGTTTTATAATGCTAAGTTTTATAAAATGAAATTATAAAAGAGTGTTATTAAAATTTAATTGGAGAAACATAAATTTAATATCGTTAAATAATAATTAATTTTTTTGATATTGAAAAGTGCAAATAAAACTTGACAAAAGTGTTATTTAGTAATATATTTCTAGTAATACTAAAGAGTAGTTTAATTATTAAAGTCAAAATCATTTTATTGTAATTTAGACAATCAGGTAAATAAACGAATAAAGAATAGGTCTTTAATATAAATTACAAGAGATATTTAATAATCAACTAACTAATGTTATAAAAGTTACTATATTGATAACAGTTGCTAGCGTTAAGAGTGTAGATGATATATGCACTTGATATGAGTGATATAAATTTGAAACAACAAGCTTTATGATTAGTTGATAACAATACTTACACTTAAGACTGATATTAAACAGGGTAAGATGTAAGAGCATTTAATTTTCAGACATATTATTGGTAATCATATAGAGTTAATATTTGTTTGGAAGATATAGAAAAGTCGCAAAGGGAAAAGCATTTAGTTAAATTTATGAAGATAAAATAATAAAATAAGTGACAAAAAATATTAAGCTAGTTTATTGAAACAGTTTACTACTTTAGGAATGTTTAAAATATAATTTTGAAGAAAACAAAGAAAAATGGAGAACAATAATTTACTATGAGGACTTTTTTACAGTTTTTAAAACCATATAAGGGACTATGTATTATTACATTTTCGGTTATTACATTTGATGTGGTAGCGGCTCTTTACATTCCAACGTTAGTAGCAGATATGATTAACATTGGCGTTGGAGGTGGAGATATGAGGTACATAATACAAAAGGGCGGATCGATGTTAGCAGTCACTATATTAGCCGGAGTTGGAACACTATTAGGGAGTTTTTTATGTGCTCGTCTTTCTGCTAAAATTGGGCAAGATATGCGAAATGCCATTTACGATAAGTCTCTTACTTTTTCATCATATGACTTTGACAAATTTGGAACAGGCTCGATGATTACGCGTACTTTAAATGATGTAAATGTAGTGCAACAAGGTTTTATAATGACTGTTCAGATGATATTACCAGTACCAATGATGTGTATAATTGGTGGTTTAATGGCGTTTTCAATTGATAAATTTATGGGTATGATACTGGTAGCTATGACTAGTATAGTAATGGTAGTAGCTTATTTTATTACAAGAAAAGCTTCTTTTATTTTTGAGAAATTACAAACATTTCTTGACCGTATAAATGTTGTATTGCGTGAAAATATTACTGGAATTAGAGTTATTCGTGCGTTTAACAATGAAAAATATGAAGAAAAGCGTATGCGTTCTACATTTACTGGTTATGCACAGTCAGCAATTCGAGCGAATCGTTTATTTTTTGGACTTGAAAGTGTTGCTATATTTGTAATTAACATTTGTATTGTTGCTATTTTATGGTTAGGTGGAAACCGAGTTGGTACAGGCAATATGCAAATTGGAGATATTATTGCATTGACAGAGTATGCAGCTTTGATTTTATTTTATGTTATTATGGCACAAATGGTTATTATAATGCTTCCAAGGTCTAAAGTTTGTATGGGTAGAATAAATGAGGTACTTTTATATCAACCAGAAATTGTAGACGGAGTTCAAAATAGCACGGTGGAAAAACATGAGGTTGTATGTAGTTTTAAAAATGTTTATTTTAACTTTGATGATGCAGATGAAGCAACAATAAAGGACCTTAATTTCACATTAAGACGTGGACAAACTACAGCAATAATAGGTAGTACAGGTAGTGGTAAATCTACAATTGCAAAGTTAATTTTAAGGTTTCATGATGTAACAAAGGGGTCTATTTTAATAAATGGGGATAATGTAAAGAGTATATCACAGAAAGATTTGAGAAGAAAAATATCCTATGTACCACAAAAGGCATGGCTTTTTTCAGGAACTATTTTCGATAATTTAAGGTATGGAAATGAAAATGCAAATAAAGAAGATATGGAAAAAGCACTTGTTACAGCACAAGCCGATTTTGTTAATGATTTACCAAACAAGTTAGAGGCTCGTGTTGCACAAGGTGGCATAAATTTTTCTGGAGGACAGAAACAACGACTTACAATGGCCAGAGCATTGATGAAGCAAGGAGATATATATATATTTGATGATAGCTTCTCGGCATTGGATTTTGAAACAGATGCAGCTCTACGAGATGCACTTAAGTCTGAGGTTGTAAATAGTGCAGTGCTCATAATAGCTCAGCGTATAAACACAATTGTAATGGCTGATCAAATTATTGTTTTGGACAATGGCAAGATGGTAGGCATTGGAAAACATTCAGATTTGATAGAAAGTTGTGATATTTACAGAGATATTGTTAACTCCCAAACTAAAGCAGGTGATTTGAATGGAAAATAATTATGATGACATACTAGATCATGATATTGATAATATGATACAAGGCGATTTTGGTATAGAAAAGCCTAGTAATCCTATAGTAACAATAAAGAGATTATTTAACACTGCAAAGCATGAAAAAGCGAGACTTTTTATTGTTATGGTGTCGGTGGCAATTTACACGGTTCTTTCTATTGCAGCACCTTGGCATAGTGCAGGGATTGTAAATACATTGTGGGAAAACATTAAAGCTTCAGAAGAACTAGGAGTAGCCTTTAAGATTACGTGGCACCAGTGTGGAGAGGCAATTTTTATATTGCTTTTACTTTATATTGGGTCATGGTTTTTTCACACATTACAGTCATATTTAATGCTAAGTTTTGCTGAAAATTTAAGTCTGTATTTTAGGACACAACTGAGTGAAAAACTTAAAAAATTGCCATTATCATTTTTTGATAAGCATAAAACTGGCGAAATACTAAGTAGATTTACAAATGATCTTGATAAAATGTCAGAAGCCTTACAAATTGGACTTTTAAGGCTTATTACTTCAGTGGGACTTATTTCAGGGTCTATTTTTATTATGATGCGCTATCATGTAGGAATGACATTGGTATTTATTTTATTTATTATACTTTCTATGGCTGTGACAAATTGGGTTTCCAAATATACATTAAAGCACGCTATGGTTAGGCAAGAAAAAATGAGTGTTGTAACAGGGATTGTTGAAGAGTGCTACAGTGGTTATGCTATTATTAAATCCTTTAATCAGGAGGAGAAAAACTCTAAGCGTATGCATGAAGCAAATGAAGATTTAGCAGAGGAGAGCGAAAAGACTGACTTTATAATAAATGCTATAAACCCTTTGGTAAGAATGGTAAATCGCTTTGGGCAAGTTCTTATTGCGGTATTTGCTGGAAAACTACTTATAGACGGAGTATTGACAGTTGGAGTGTTTCAAGCATTCTTTCAGTATGTAAATCAGGCGTCAGAGCCATTAACTGAGGTATCGTACGTAATAAATTCTATGCAGTCAGCACTAGCGTCAGCAGAGCGTATATTTACAATGCTTGATGAGATAGAGATGGTTAAAGATACTGATACATCGAAAACATATAGAAGTATAACTGGACAGGTTGAGTTTCAAGGGGTTAGTTTTGGGTACGAAGATAGTAAGATGCTTATGAATAACATAAATTTTATTGTGAAATCAGGTGAAAAAGTTGCTGTTGTTGGTAAAACTGGAGCTGGAAAAACCACATTAATTAACTTGTTAATGAGATTTTATGAGGTAAACGGCGGTAAAATTTTGCTAGATGGAATAGATACTAAATTGATGACGCGTGAAAGTTTACGAGAAAAAATTGGTATGGTATTACAAGACACATGGTTATTTGGTGGTACTATAGCTGAAAACATAGCTTACGGAAGGCCAAATGCAACAAGAGAAGAAATTATTGAGGCAGCAAAAGCTGCAAGGGTAGATTTTTTTGTAAGAACCATGCCAAAAGGATATGACACAGTGTTAGGTGTAGAGGCTGAAAATATATCAGTGGGACAACGGCAGTTATTAACAATAGCTAGAGTGTTGCTTTGTAATCCATCACTACTTATTTTAGATGAAGCTACCTCAAGTGTAGATACTAGAACAGAGCTTGAGATTGGTAAAGCTATGAAATTGCTAATGAAAAACAGAACTAGTTTTGTAATAGCTCACCGTCTGTCAACTATTGTAGATGCTGATTTAATTCTTGTTATGAATAACGGAGATATTATTGAGCAAGGTAACCATAGTCAGCTTTTGAAAGCTGGTGGTTTTTATACTGATCTTTACAAT
>JBOFNA010000112.1:0-2495 GCA_051658665.1 Oscillospiraceae bacterium | reverse complement strand
ATAGAGTCTTGTATTTCTCTAGGTGGCAATATGTTCTTAAGTTCAACTCTATTTACTTTAATTCCCCATTTATCTGATGCTTCATCTAAAATTGCTGTTATTTTAGTGTTAACAGTATCTCTAGATGTTAATGTTGCATCTAACTCTAAATCCCCTACAATGTTACGTAAAGTTGTTGCTGTAAGGTTTTCAATTGCAGATAGTGGGTTGTTAACTCCATACGTAAATAATTTCGCATCGGTAATTTGATAAAAAACAACTGTATCAATCTGCATTGTAACATTATCTTTTGTTATTACTGGTTGCGGTTCAAAATCCACAACAAACTCTTTTAATGATACTCTCTTTGAAAGTTTATCAATAAATGGTATTAAAATATGTAAACCTGTTGTCCAAGTTTTATAATAAGCCCCTATTCTCTCTATTACATAAACTTGTGATTGTGGTACTATTTTGATCTTTGATATAACTACAAGCAAAATAGCAAATATAATTACTGCTAATATCATAACTTCTCCTCTAAATCAATTAAGTTTTCAACTATAAGTGTAACCCCTTGTATTTCTCTTACCATACATACATCTTCTTCTTTAAAACAACACCCACTATAACTAGATGCAGCCCAACTTAGTCCGTCTATATAAACTCTTCCTTTTTTATTTGCGTCAATTTCTTTTTTCACAACACAAGATCGTCCAATTAATGAGTCTGAGTTTGTCTTTTGATATGAATTTTTAGTAATCTTTCCAACTATTGGCTTAGTTAATATTAATAAAAAAGTAGACATAAAAATAAAAACTATTAAAGTTATAGTAAATGAATCTACCTTAAGAGAAATAAAAAAAGATATTAAACTTGCTACTGCAAACCATATAGACACAAATTGCTCAGTAAAAAGTTCAAGTATCGTTAAAGAAATTACTAATACTGCCCAAAAAATTGTTAAATTCATATGTAATGTAACATCTCCTTTTCATATTTATAATTAGTTTTGTTTAATTATATCATAAAACAAAATGTAACAAAATAAAATCACATAAAAAAATATTTTATGTGATTTTATTTTAACTAAGGTCGTACTGAGTTTACTAAACTGTTAAACTCTTCATTTGACATACCGTAATATGTTTTAACCTTTATTTCTCCTTTATCCACTTTTTCTAATATCTCATCTAATTTATCTTTATCTTCAGATGTTAAATATTTATTAAAATTGTCATTTTTGACTAATCCAACAGCATTTTCTTTTAGTCCAACTATCATTGTTTCTCCATACTTTTGTGTTCCTTCTTCTATTGTTGAAAAAATTTCATAAGCCACATTTCCTAACTCTTTTAAAGAAGATGTAATTAATTTATCAACAGTTTTAGGTTTTTGGTCTTTAAACAAAGCATATTGGTCTGAGTCCACTCCAATTGAGAATACATTGATTTCTGCAGCTTTATCAAGTGCCCCTATACCAGCTGCACCAGCTGCTGGATGTATAATATCTGCTTTTGAGTTTATATGTGCATTTGCGATTTCAGAAGCTTTTGTCGCATCTGTCCAACTACCTGTAAACCCTGTAGCAACCTTTATATTTTGGTTTACATATTTAGCCCCTTCAATATACCCGACTAAAAAATCGTTTATAACGTTTACTTGTTGTCCGCCTATAAAACTAATAACGCCAGTTTCTGATTTCATTGCAGCAATTGCACCTGCTAAAAATTCAACTTCATTTTGTTTGAAACTAATTGCCAAAACATTTTCATTTTTAACTTTATAATTTGAGTCTGTATCCATAACTATAAACTTTTTATCTGGATATGCCGCTGCATTTCTTTCAATGATCTCAAGCATTTCCATTCCTGTACTAATTACAAAATCTACATTTTTATCGTCTGCCGCTTCTAAAATAGACGGCTCATAGTTTTCTGTTCTACTTGAGTTTTCAGTTACACTATATTTTATATCAAAATCTTTCTCCGCCTTTTTTAAACCGATATCTAACGATTCATTAAAACTTTTATCCCCTAAATTTGCACCTACTATAAACTTTACCCCTAAAGTTTTTTTGTCCGAATTGCCACCACTTGTACTACCACCGCTATTAAAACAACCTGTTAAAAAAATGGTAGATATTATAATTAATGCTAAAGCTGAGTTAAGTAACCTTTTCATAATAAACCCCCTACTTATTTTTAAAATTTAATATATGTACTCTATATAAAATAAATATTAATTCTATACCACTATTTTACTACAAAATATATTAAAGTCAATATTTTTTTTTATTATATTTTATTTTTTAGTCATAATAACTATTTTTTTATCTAATATCATTATTTTATTATTCAATATTAATATCATTAGTATTATACTATTTTAATAATGTTAATATGTTTTATATATAAAATCATTAAATAATTATAATTTTTTTATTATACCTTATTTAGTTATAAATTTTGAAATTAAAATATATTAATTTTTATACTTTAAAGTAAATATAAAAA
>JBOFNA010000111.1:0-16190 GCA_051658665.1 Oscillospiraceae bacterium | reverse complement strand
AGTATATTTAGTAATTTTTTCGTTGTTAACATGTGTCGACACAATTTTGTTAGTATCTTCAATTACACCAGAAATTGCAGCTAAAAAATGTCGACTACGATTATGATAGCCTAGATTTTCTTCAAAATATCCTAAAAGTTCTGTACGTCTTTTAGCTATAGTATCTTTATCTATATATTGAAATAAAGAAACGATATTTTCAAATGCTACTGGATATTCAGGTTCGATAACATGTAGTGGTATACCTAAATAGAAGTATAGTATTTAACAAATAAAAACAAAAGTTAATGTATTAATTTAACTTTTGTTTTTTCAATATATTAATTTTTGAGTTTTTAATAAAATTATAAATAAATTGTATCTCAATTGAGTGATCGTAGTTTAAATTATGGTTAACAAAGATTTTATCAACGAAATTAAAAATTGTTTTTTGGGGTTGGTTTATTAAAAATTCGTTTAGAAGTTTTTTTATTATATTTAAGTTTTCTTTAAAATTGTTATTTATATTTATTATATCATTTTTGCTGTTGTTTATTTTTTTTATATCTTCATCAAATTTTATTTTTTGACTTTGATAAACATCAACATTTATAATATTATTTAAGTATAAATCAAGCAATTTTTCTTGTTTATGCAATATTTTAACAATTTTTGCATCTAGATTAGATGTATCTTCTTTTTTTATATTTATATTTTTATAGACATTTATAATTTCGCTTTTATCAAAATTTAATATTGGTTCATTTTTCTGAAGAATATCATATACAATATCATATAAATTAGTAGTATATAAAATAGGTGCATTACATTTATCCTTACCTTCAAGTGCCCAAGTTGTACATCGCCAAGCATCTTTACCATTTATTGTTGTATGGGAGTATTTTTTTTTACAATTCAGACAAGTTATTTTACCGCTTAAAGGATACTTATTGGAGTATCGTGAGTAATCATCTGACTCACGTATTTTTCTACGTTGATATAAAATATCGTTGGCTTTATCCCAGATATCTGTTGGTATTATTGACGGTATATTTTTGCAATTTTCTTTTATATACCATTGACTTTCATCTATTTTTTTAATTTTTTTGTCTTTATAATCGACTCTAGTAGTTTTCAAACCTACATAAGTTCCTTTATATTTAGGGTTTTTAATTATTCTTCTAACAATACTACTGTTAAATTCGGTACCACTTTTATTTCTATAACCCATATCATTTAATTTTTTTGAAATATTATGGCCACCTAAACCATCATTAATATACAAATCGAATATTAGTCTTATAATATTAGCTTCTTCTTCATTAATAATAAGTTTACCATTTTCTTTAGTGTATCCCCATATATTACCGTTACCTAGAATATTTTCGTTTTTTATAGATTGATGTAAGCCGAATTTTATACGCTCAGATAACTTTCTTACTTCATCTTGTGCAATACTTGACATAAGGGTTAACCTAAGTTCGCTATCAGGAAGTATAGTATTAATGTTGTCAGATTGAAAAAATACAGCAACACCATTTTGCAAAAGTTTTTGGGTGTATCTAATACTGTCTAAAGTTGAGCGAGAAAAACGGCTAATTTCTTTTGTTATAATAAGGTCAAATTTTTTATTTTTAGCATCTTCAATCATTTGTAAAAAGCTATTTCTTTTATTGACAGATGTGCCAGAAATACCCTCATCAATATAACCATCTATGTATGTCCAGTTA
The DNA here is from genome assembly GCA_051658665.1 of Oscillospiraceae bacterium. Lineage (GTDB taxonomy): Bacteria > Bacillota > Clostridia > Oscillospirales > Ruminococcaceae > JBOFNA01. The sequence continues at coordinate 14,481 of JBOFNA010000111.1, read as the reverse complement.
ATATTTTGCTTAATATATTGACAATAATAGTCTATTTGGTTTTGCAAACTATTTAATTGGGCATCTTTTTCACTAGAGACTCTAGCGTAGAATGTAACATTTAATGGTATATTATAAATAGTTATACCAGATGATATTTTATTTCTTATTTCATAGATATCCATAGTTTTGATTTTTTAAAAACTCCTCTTTGGCTTTTTGATGAATCTCTTTAGTTATTATATTTTTGTCTAATAAATAATCGTTAAAGTTTATTTTTATTATATTTTTAGTTATTTCTTTTATTTCATCATTTTGTTTCATAAAACACACACCCTTTATAAAAAATATGATAAGTATTGCTTGTATTATACTAGGTTATTTTACAAAACATTTAATTATTTTAATAATATAGTATAATAACGAAATATTTTTAATTATATTTGTAAAATATAAAAGGTAATGTCAAAAGTCAAACTTATAAAAGACTTATATTTTAACTTTATTAAGTGGATAAACTGACGTATATAAAATGCGAATATTATATAAAATTTAAATTATAATAAGCAAGAAAAAACAAGAAACTAATTTATTAGTTTCTTGTTTTTTCTTCTATAAATTTCACAATTGAATCTACTGCAATATTTTGCTGTTCTTCAGTGGTAATAGTGGCGTCTGGGTCACCTTTTTGCTTACCGTAATTTCCAAATTGTGCGTGGTTGCCACCATCAATAACAACAATATTTTTGGTGTAATTTATATTTTTTTCTAAATTTGAGTTAAATGTACCATATACCGTTAAAGCATCTTCTTCTGGGTAATCTTTGTATATAGTAGCACCTAAAAGAATAAGTCCATTTACTTTATCTTTGTTTTTAGACGCATAATTACTTGCCATTGCACCACCAAGAGAGTGACCACCTATATACCAGTTTTTAATATGTGGCATTTTATCGTAAATATCGTCAGCAGCATTTACATCGAATAAAGCTAAATTAAAAGGCATTTCAACAAGTACAGTTGTTATTTGGCTTTGCCTTAGTTTATCTAAAATAGGCAGGTATGATGTATGCTCAACCTTACCGCCTGGATAAAAGATAATAGCTGTGTCACTAGGTACGGTAGGAGATAGTATGGTTAAGTTATCTTTCACATCAATTGATTGAGTGTTATTTGACATAGTCTCTAAGACTATATCTTCTGCTATATAATAATCAGATACATATATATAAGACAATATTATAAAGGCTAAAATAAGTACTATAAAAGATATTAGTACAATTTTAAGTTTTTTATTGGTTTTTATCATATGGCGCCTCATTTGTTACCATGAAATTATTAAATAAGTAAATTGTAAAACAATATATAGATTAAAGTTATATTTAATATAAAGTATAAATAGGTTATTAGACCTTATAAATTTTTTGATTTTGTAAAAATGGAGCTGATGAGCGGGATTGAACCGCCGACCTCTTCCTTACCAAGGAAGTGCTCTACCACTGAGCCACATCAGCAAAATGGCAGGGGCAGAAGGACTTGAACCCTCGGCACGCGGTTTTGGAGACCGCTGCTCTACCAACTGAGCTATACCCCTATATTATTACTATGGTATAGTAACATAATAAGATATTTTTGTCAATACTTATAAGATAGGATATTTATAACATAAAACTATATTTATTTTAGACTATATATTTAATACTTAATATGAAATATATAGTCTAATTATAAATTTATTATAAGCCTATAAAATAAGTTTTTTATGGGATAACAAGTAAAATCTTAAATGCGATTTTAATTTTATGAAAATAGTTTTATTAGAAAGTTTAAGTGTAGATATTAATAAAATAAATAACTTATCAGAAAATTTCATTAATTTAGGTCACGATTTCGTATATTATTTTGGCGATGATAAAGATGAAAGTAAAATAATAAATATAGAAATGGTAAATATAATTGACAATGAAGTTTTAGCAAAAGTTTTAAAAAGTAAATTAATTAAAGGTGATGGGATAGATGTTTTGTAGTAGAGCCACCTGTTAAAAGTTGTTATAATTTAATGTATTTAGATAATGTTTACTGCTAGTTAGATGTAAATTTTAAAAATGAAGAAAATAGTATAAAACACTTAACATACGAAATGTATATATTAAGTGTTTTATACTATTTATATTTAGAACTAAAATAAAGTTAATATTAGAATACTGATAATTAAATAGTTCTTATTGTGATTTCACCAGAGGATAGTGTTAAAATTTCAGAGTTTTTATTTTTAACAATTAAATAACCATTTTCGTCTATATCAATTACATAGCCAAATTGTTTTTCACCTTTTATATAAAAGACAATATTTTTATTAATAACATTTGAAAGGCTTTTATATTTATTTATAAAATTTATTTTTTCTATATTATATAAATTTAATAAAATGTTATTTATTAAATTTGTAATTAATAGATTTTTGTCTATATTTTTATTTGCAGACAAAAAACCTGCAATATTTTCAAGGTTTTCGTTTTTATTTTCAAATGGATATAAGTTAATACCAATACCTAGAATAATAGTTTTAAGTGTATTTTCGTTGCAGTTATTGATAGACTCTGTTAAAATACCACAAACTTTTTTGTTTTCAAGAAAGATATCATTTACCCATTTTATCTTAACGTTTAAGTCGAGAGTTTGTTTTATTGTATCACAAACCAAAACAGACGATAAGGTTGTAATTTTAAGGGTGTTTTCAAAATTTTTATTTAAGTTTAAAGCAAATGAGATATATATGCCAGTATCTTTCGGAGAGTAAAAGGTTTTACCTAATCGCCCCTTACCATAACTTTGATGGTTTGATATTATGACAAAGTCATTTTTATTTAAAGAAGTCATTTCCTTTGCTACATCATTTGTGGATGTAAGACTATCATATATAAATATATCTAAATTTTTTATATATGGGTCTAAAAGTCTTTCAATATTTTGTTTATTTAAATCTAAATTTTTCATAAAATATTAGCAACAAGAGATTAAATCGCCACCAAGACATTCGCAACAACAATCTAAAAATATTAAGTTAGAGCAACAATTACAAGCGCTTGCATTACCTCCACGATTATAACCGCCATAAGGGTTACCGTTGTAATTACCACGTTGTTGACCTTGTAATCTATTAAGGGTCATGCGATATTCGGCATTGTTAGGTTCTTTTTGACAAGCGTTTGTAAAGTATTTAATTGCTTCTTCAAGCCAACCTTTACGATAGTAAATTGTGCCCTTTAAAAAATGCCATTCTGCATTTCGTTGATTGTTATGAATACCGTTTAACACTTCCTCAGCTTCAAGAACTTTGTTTTGGTTAATCATGTTTCTAATATCTTGAAACATTGTACCATTTTGAGAGTTATTATAGTTGTCAGTTTTATTAAAATTACTTTGCTTTTTATTATTGTTATTTTTAATTATTATATCATACGCTTCGTTTATTTCTTTTGTTTTTTCCAAAGCTAAATTTGATAAAGGGTTGTTTACATAATTATCAGGATGATATTTTTTTATAAGGGTTTTATAAGCCTGTTTAATTTCATCTTCAGACGCATTTCTATTAATATCTAAAACTCTATATGTATACATTATTTTTTATCTCCTTATTATTTTTTATGAATATTTGCGTGTTTTTAAATCCTAAAAACATTATATTATCTAAAATATTTTTGTTATTTTTTATGTCTAATAAATTATAGCAATTTATTATCTCTCCAATTGTTAAATTTAATATTATTTCTATATCATTATACACTTTATTAAATATTATTTTATTACAATTTTTGGTTTTATATTTGTAAATGTAAGGATTATAGTTATTATTTTTTATATCTTTATCTAAATCGTCAAAAGCGTCAATTAAATAAATCCATCTACCAATAAAGTATCCAAGTCTTTCTAAAATTAATGCATCTTTGCTATTTTGTGCCATCTCTCTAAAAATTTGGCCAAAACAATGGGCTGTAGGGTCGCTAGCAATATCTATATTACTCTCTTTTCGTTTTTCTAACTTAATTTGTTTTAGGGTAAACTTTTTTAAAGCAGTATCTATTCTATTATGGATAATACATGACCTTTTATAATATTTTTTTATAAAAGGTTGTGATATATATGCGAAAGCTTTATCTTTGATGCCGTTATCTTTTTTATCATCATCTAATTTATAGTAAACAGATAGAATAAAAACATATGTTGCGAAATCGGTACCGTTAGATATTATAAAGTTTGTTTTTTTAAAGGGATTAACAACACATTTATCTTTATTCAAAGATAAATTAGTATCATATAAAGACGAATATAATAAAGATAAAAAAGCAAAATCATAGTTTAGACCTAAAGTAGGTAAAAACCCAAAATTGCTTTTTATTGTTTTACACAAACCACAATAAAAAGCCTTATAGTGGTCATATTCAAAAATTTTTAACTCTGGCTTAAATGGCCTTATATATCCAAACAAAACAATCCTCCACATAATATTTATTTATATAATTATAATACAAAAATTATATATGCATATTAATAAATTGTTAACAAATGTAGCCATAAAGTTATATTTTATAAAAAAATTAATTATGTTTAAATCAATTAAAAGCCTATAATGTTATTGACTAATTATATAAGCTACATTATAATGTTATTATAATAATATAAGGAGGCATTTTATGAGTAAAATACCAGTAATTTTTAATGTTGATACAGGCATAGACGATGCAATGGCTATGACTTTAGCTTTTTCATCTAATAAGTTAGATGTTTTAGGTGTCTGTACTTTGGCAGGTAATACAAGTTTACATAATACAAACAAAAACACATTAGATGTAATAAGTTTTTTAGGTAGAAATGTTCCTGTTGCTAAAGGTGCAGATAGACCAATGATGTATGAAGGTGTTTATACAAATTTTGCTCCTGTACATGGTAAAAATGGCCTTGCAAATGTTACTTTACCAGAGAGCACATTAAAAAATATAGATATTAGTGCTGTTGAATTCATGAAACAAACTTTGGAAAAATCTACAGAAAAAATTACAATTGTTTCTGTAGGACCATTAACTAATATTGCTACTTTAATTTTGGCACATCAACATCTTTTAAAAAAGATTGAAAAAATTGTAATTATGGGTGGGGCAACATTATCTGGGAATGTTAAGCCTACTGCCGAATTTAATGTTAATACGGATCCAGAAGCGGCACATATTTTCTTTAATAGCGGTGTACCTATTGTTATGGCAGGTTTAGATGTTACTCATAAAGCTTATATTTTAAAAAATGAATTAGATGAAATTTCAAAAATAGACACAAAAGCTGGAGAACTTTTCGGAAAGATTGTACCTTTTTATTATGAGCAGTATATGGCTTTGAAGGTTTTACCAGGATGTCCAATACATGATGTTGTTACAATTGCTTACTTGATAGACCCTGATATTTTTGAAACAAAGTATTTACACGTTAAGGTTGACATTAACGGAGCATTAACAAAAGGCTGTACAGTAACAGACTTTAAAGATGTAACTAAGAAAAAACCAAACACAGAAGTTATATTAGATGTTGATAGAGAAAAATTTATAAGTTTAATTAAAAAATCTTTTAAAAACTTTAAATAAACTTATAATAAAGAATATAAAAAGTAATATATGCATAATAAATATGTATATATTACTTTTTTGGGTGGGTATAATATGTCAATTACAACAATGGTTATTTTATCTTTAGCACTTAGTATGGACGCTTTTGCTGTCTCTTTAAGCAATGGTATTTCTTGTATCAATATAGTTAAAAAAAGAATGTTTCAAATGGCACTTTTTTTTTGTATAGCCCAAGGGGCAATGCCTTTTATTGGATACACATTATTTAATAGTGTGAGTTTTTTATACACACCGTATGCTAAATTTATATCTTTAATTATATTGTGTTTTTTAGGCTATAGAATGATTAAAGAAGGTAAAGACTCAAAATGCTCAGAGCGTTTTAAGTTTATTACAACTAAAGTTTTGTTACTTCAAAGCATTGCGACATCTATAGATGCATTCGCAGTTGGTGTAAGTTTTATTGCATCGGGTACAAATGTTTTTCATGTATGTTTAATAATATCAATGATAACATTTGTTGTTAGTTTTACTGGTGTAGTTTTTGGTAAAAGGTTTGGTTTTATTTTTGGTAACAGGGCAGAGATGTTTGGCGGTGTTCTCCTTATTTTAATAGGTATTAGAATATTTATAACTTAAATTATAGTTATAAATATTAGTATTAAGTTATAAGCAGTTTTTTATATTATAGAGAGTAATTAAATGATTTTCAGCAAATTAACTAAGTAGTTTGTTTACATAAAAACATAGTATATAAATTCTTAATATTTTAATTTACTAAAATCTAAAAATGTTTAGGTTACAGTTATCTACAAAAAAACAATAAAACTCGCAATGATTAATATTCATTGCGAGTTTTATTGTTTTTATAAATTAAAAAACTTTTTAATTTCATCTACTTTATTACATTTTTCCCAATTTACATTTAGGTCTTCACGACCCATATGACCGTAAGCGGCTAATTTTTGAAATATTGGTTTTTTAAGACCTAAATTGTTTATTATTGCAGATGGGCGAAGGTCAAAAATTTGTTGCACACATTTAGCAATTTCACTATCTTCAAACTTACTAGTACCAAAAGTATCTACCATAATAGAAACAGGTTTAGCAACACCAATGGCATAAGCTAATTGTATTTCGCATTTTGAACTTAAGCCAGAGGCAACAATGTTTTTAGCTACATGACGTGCAGCATACGCACCTGAACGGTCAACCTTTGTTGAGTCTTTTCCTGAGAAAGCTCCACCGCCATGGCGGGAATACCCACCGTAAGTATCTACGATAATTTTTCTGCCAGTTAGACCGCTATCTCCCTGTGGTCCGCCAATTACAAACCTGCCTGTTGGGTTTATAAAGAAAATAGTGTTATCATCCATTAGATCATTGGGGATTATTGGTTTGATTACATTTTCGATTATGTCTTTTCTAATTTGTTCTAAAGTAACATTAGAGTCATGTTGACTAGATATAACAATTGTATCAACTCTGTGAGGTTTATTATCTATGTACTCTATAGTTACTTGAGTTTTACCATCTGGTCTTAAATACGGTAAAATTCCTTGCTTTCTGACATCTGTTAATTTTTTTGCTAATTTATGAGCAAAAACAATTGGCATTGGCATTAACTCTTTAGTTTCGTCACAGGCAAAACCAAACATCATACCTTGATCTCCAGCACCGGTATCTAATAAGTCATTTGTATTACCTTCTTTTGCTTCTAATGATTTATCTACGCCAAGAGCAATGTCGTAAGATTGCTCATCTATTGTTGTAATGACGCTGCAAGTATCTGCGTCAAAGCCAAACTTAGCTCTATCGTATCCAATGTTTTTAATTACATTTCTAGCTATTTTAGGGATATCAACATAAGTGTTTGTTGATATTTCTCCCATAATCATCACCATACCAGTAGTTACGGTTGTTTCACAAGCTACTCTGCCATTTGGATCTTTGTCTAATATTGCATCTAAAACAGCATCTGAAATTTGGTCACAGATTTTATCTGGGTGACCTTCAGTTACAGACTCTGATGTAAAAAGCATTTTATTCATTTATAAGTCCCCTTAATAATATTAGTTTAACTATTATTTAATTATATTGATTACAATAAAGCAAACAATATAAATGTTATTTTAAATAAAATTATATCAGAAAAACTACTAAATTTCAATTATTTTATTGCTTTAATCTTATTTTTAAGAGATTTATATATAAATATAGATATTATAGAATTAAGACCTGCTTTTATTATATTAAAGGGTATAATTGCGGGCACCATTATGGATAAAACTGCACTTATCGGTGTGCCTAAAAAAAATGGAGTAAAAACAATATTCCAGATAACCATTGATAAAGTCATACATAATGTGCATATAGTACAAGATAAATATAAATTTTTCATTTTTTTTGATAGAATACCAAAAACTATAACATAAGTACCAGTTGCAAATATATGCATTAAGATACCGATAATACCAGAGCTTGCACTAACCGTAAAACCTTGTATTATAGAAACAAGTAGAGTTGCGTATAACCCATATTTAAAGTTAAATAAAAATGTTAAAATAAAAATAGGGATATCAGCAGGATCATATTCTAAGAAAGGTGCAATTGGAAAGATTGGAAAACGTATAAAATATACCAATACTATAGATAAAGATATAGATAACCCTATTAATGATAGTTTTTTTGTTTGTTTATACAAGATATAACTCCTTAAAATTAAAAAATAAAACGTCTACATTATTTATAAATGTAGGCGTATAAGTAAACAAAAAGTTCAAAATTTTTGTATATGCATTTTAACCGTTGATTTTACATTTAATCAGCTTATTACTTGTGGTATTATGTATACTTACAATTACAATCAGTAGGTATTTATATCCTACCTTTAGCTTATATTTAATTGCTATAATTCTATATTAAAATAAATGTAAAGTCAATAGCATAATAATTCATACATTAAAATTTATATTGAAAAGTGATAGTTACTCACTTTTTTTTGTTTTTTAGTAATATGTACAAGTTTAGGTAAATAATTATATAATAAAAAGCTATTTCGATAATTAAGGAGACAATTATGTACAAAGTTGTTATTGATCCAGGCCATGGTGGAAAAGATTTTGGAGCTTTAAATGGTGATAGAAAAGAAAAAGATGATAATCTAAGGTTATCTTTATTAATATCTTATTATTTATCTAAATGTAATATTGAGGTTATTATGACAAGAGAAGACGATAGATATGTATCTTTAGTAGATAGGGCAAACCTAGCTAATAATGAAGAGGCAGATTTATTTGTAAGTATACATAGAAATTTTGCACCACCTTTAATTGACGGTGTAGAAGTTTGGGTAAGTAGTAAAAGACCACCTAATAGTATAAAGCTAGGTAATAATATTTTAAACCAAATGTTAAAAAGTTTTCCTACTGATAGAGGTTTAAATTTCGGATACCCAGGACAGCCAAACAATGACTTCGCAGTAAATAAATTAACAAAAATGTCAAGTGCATTAGTTGAAGTGGGTTTTATTACAAATAGTGAAGATAATATAATTTTTGATAATGAAAAAGATACAATTGCTAAAAATATAGCATACGCCATTTTAGATAATTTAAAAGTTAATTGCTGTATTGATGGGTCAGGATATTTAACAGTAGCAGAAGGTGTTTGGAATGTAAGAAATGAGCCAAATGGTGATAATATCATTTGCTATGCATACGACGGAGAAGAATATATATATACAGACTTTAGAGATGGCTTTTACTTTATAGGTATAGGTTGGATATCTAAAAAGGGAGTAATATTAGGGGACTGTTTACTTGATGATAATAATGGAACATATATATCAGAAATTGAAGCAATAGTAAATCAAGAAGTTGATAAAGAGAAAAAAATATCTTTTAATTATGAAGAATATCATAAAACAAATGCAAAAAATAATAAAGAAATTAATAAAAATAATAAAGAAATTAATAAAAATAATAAAGAAAACACAGATAAAACTATAAAAATAAGTGATGGAGTTTGGAATATAAGAGAAAAACCGAACCATGGAGATATTATAGGGGTTGTTTATAAAGACCAGGTATTTCCTTACAAAGGGAAAGAAGAGGGTTGGTACAAAGTTAAAAGTGGTTATATTACACCTATGGCAGTAGATAAAAATAAAATTGTGGAAAGAAATATTATAGAAATAAGAGCAGGAAAATGGAACGTGAGGAAAAAGCCAAAGTTAGACTCAGAAATTGTAAAAGTTATAAATGGCAGTCAGATAATAGAGTTTTATGACTTTACAGATAATTGGTATAAAGTAGATGGTGGATTTTTAAATAGTAAAGCTGTTTTTTAAATTTTTAATAAAAATAAAAGCCTTTTAAAGGGCTTTTATTTTATTTTGGTAAAATTTAAATGTTTTTTAATTATTTATAGTTAACTGATTATTTCTCAACTAAATTAACCTTTATTACTATGGTTATCATTAATATTAGTACTATCATTAGTGTCAGTTGTATCATTAGAATTTTCTGGTATATGAAAACCCTCTGTACTAGTAGGCATTAAAAGAATTTTTATGGTAGCTAGCATTAAACTAAAATCTTTAAGTATGGAAAAGTTTTGGATATAAAGCAAATCAAGGTGTAATTTATCAAGAGGAGACGTATTATATTTACCATATATTTGAGCATATCCAGTTAAGCCAGGTTTTACCTTTAGCCTTAGTGTGAATTGAGGGTATTGGGCAGTATATTCTTCAACGTTTTCAACTCTTTCTGGTCGAGGTCCAACAATTGACATATCACCTTTTAGTATATTTAACAGTTGTGGTGTTTCATCTAACCTTAACAACCTTAAAATTTTACCAACAGGAGTAATTCGGTCATCGTTACTTGTTGCTTTTTTAGCACCATCTTTTTCAGCATCTACAATCATACTTCTAAACTTTAAAATTGTGAAAATATTACTGTCTATTGTAATACGTTTTTGTTTAAAGAAAATAGGACCACCATCATAAATTTTTATTAAAATAGCACTTATTACCATAAAAGGTGCAGCTAAAACTAAACCTATAGAAGAGAACAGTATATCAATTATACGTTTCATTATCAGTTCTTCGTTAGATGGCGTATTACTTTTACACATTAGCATAGGTGTATCAAAAACCTGAGTTTGATAAGAAGACCAAAGCATTATATCGTAAACAGAAGGTATTATATAAACTCTTTTATTTTTTTCAAAACAGTGTTCAATAATATACCTTTTAGTTTGTGGCGTTAAATTACAGATAAGAATAGATGAAAAATTATTTAATTGTCTTAAAATTTCTTCTTGTCCAATATCTTCACGTATAACTTTTTTTATAATATATTTTTCGTGAATTTGTTGCATTTTCAATAAAATTTCGTAATCTGTATTTATATCATCACAAATTGCTAAAATTTCTCTTGCTGTCCTTAGTTTAAAGTAGACTTTATTTGCAATATATGAAAACAAGGTAATAGATAAAAATTGATAAACAGAGATTTGAGCAATAGGTAAAAAGTCAGATAACTTTGCCTGTAAAGTACAAAGTTGAAGGTAGGTAATGATATTTAAGATTATTATTGATAATACGTTTGAATATATTATTTCTCCAAGCCTTAATATACCTATTTTATTACCTTTATATACACCTGTAAGTATTATATACAAAAAGATGTAAATAGAATATAGTACAAGGTCACCTTTATCACCAAAAGTATTTATTTCATAGCTTTTTGACCATATACCTAAATATATAGATATATTTGTTATATACATAAAAAATATTATAATAAATGTTGTGAATTTTTTATATTTAAAGTTTTTGTTTTGCATTTATACATCCTTGATAGTCATGTTTTAAAATTTAAACAGAAATAACAATAAAAATATAAGGAAAAAGCAAGTTAGCACCGCTGATATTAAAAAAGTTTTTAAATATGATTTTTTATTAATGTTATTATCAATGTATTCTTGTTTTTGTTTTATGCTGTTTGAATTTTTCATGTTGTTATTTTGTGTTTTATTTAAGATACTTAGAAATTCATCTAAATTTTGTATACGATCATTAATATTTGTTTGAAGTGAGTCAATTAACAATTTTTTTGTAGACAATGATACATTGAATTTAAAACTATTGAAATCGAAATAAAATGGTATACTTTTATTTTTAATGTAGCTATCAGTATAAGTACCAGATAAAATATAATAATAAAGCGAAGCTATTGAATATATATCTGTAAATGTACCAGTTTGGTTAAAAGAAATTTGTTCAGGGGCTAAAAAAAATTGCGAAAGATTATCATACTCAGGTGAAAAACATGGGTTGTTTAGGTTTATAAAATCTTTTATTAGTAAATTTCCATAGCTGTCAAACCCTATAGTGTTGGGGCCTATTTTTCCGTGTATAAATCCGCTATCATGTATTTTCATTACTGACAAAGATATATCTTTTATAATTTCAAAGGAAATTTTTTCATTTATGTTATCAATTTTTTCACTTAGTTTCTCTTTTAAAGTTATAAACTTGTCTAGATTAGATATAATAAAAATATTGTTTTCATCTTCTATTATGTCTAATATTTTTTCTAAATTAACATTTTTTGATTTAAAGAAAAAAAAATAAAATTCTTTGTAGTCATTTAAAAGGTTTTTGTAATTTAAATTAAGGTCATAATTAAAAGGGACAACTTTATTATTGACCCTTTTAACAATATTAGTTGGAAAAAACTCTTTTATAACAACAAAGGTTTTTTTATGATTGTCATAACCATTATAAAAAAGTTCGTTAGATGTAGACTTCAAACTATCACCTAATATAAACCTATCTTTAATTTTAGTGTATTTAGGTAAAAAAGGTTTATTATTTTCTTCGGTGTTACTACTTTGACAACTTTTGCAAATGCCGTTATCAAAATTTATTGAAAGACATTTAAAACAAATATCCATTTTATTAAAATCTCATCTCCTAAAACTCAGAATTATGCCATATACTTATTACATCTTCATTGTCTTCTAATAAATATATCAAAGTGGTTATTTTTTTTATATGATCATCATTATTTAAGTATATATAAATGTCGGGTATATAAGATATTTCTGAGCTGTAAACACTTATATTTTGATTTATAATATAGTTATAAACTTCGTTCAAATTTTTTTTATCAGTTTCTATTTGGTAATAATTTTCTTCAATTTTTATATCTAAAATATTGACATTCAAACATTTTTCAATTAAAATTTCTTCATTTAATTCACATTTGTCTATTATTATAACACCTTTTTGATTAAACATATAAGAAACACAACCGGTTGTACCTAAACTTGCACCATATTTGTCAAAATAATATTTAAGGTCAGCTGATGTTCTATTTCTATTGTCTGTTAAAGTTTCAACTAAAAAAGCAGTTCCATTTGGTCCATAACCTTCGTATATAACACTTTCGTAGTTATTTTTATTATCATCTTTCGAGGCTTTCTTTATAGCCCTATCAATATTTTCATTAGGTACATTGTTTTGTTTTGCTTTTGATATTAAATCTCTAAGTTTAAAGTTAATAGCGGGGTCACAACCGCCATCTTTTATAGCAACAGATATTTCACGGCCTATTTTAGTGAAAATTTTAGCTTTTTGTGAATCTGTCTTTTCTTTTTTTCTTTTTATATTATTCCATTTAGAATGTCCAGCCATTAATACACTCCTTTTTACGCACTAAATTATAACATTAAATAAAAAAACTTTCAACTTTTTAATAATTTTTTAATAATTTGAAAAAATAAGACAATAATAACATTAGCTTATTTTTAAGTTTAATTTTTATTAATAAAGGAGAAATACAATGAGCAAAAATTTAAAAAATTCAACAGAGAACACAACTAACAAGTCAGGTAATTCAGTAGAGAGTACAACTAACAAGTCAGGTCATTCAGTAGAGAGTACAACAAATAGGGCAGAAAACTCAACAGAGAATAAAGCTAATAACTCAATGCAAAATAAAAAAGCAAATAATTCAGCAGAAAATTCAAGGGGCAGTAATTCAGCACAAAACAGCCAATCAAGTGACAGTAGAAATAGCAGATAAATAACAAAAAAATTAAAGATGCTGTTAACAGCATCTTTAATTTTTTGATTTAATAAATGACAAATTAAAAAGGAGATTTTTAATGACAATATTAAATTGTGATTGTAAAAGGTGTATAAATAATAGCAATAATCTTTGTTGTAGGCCCAATTTATATATAAAAGGTGAATTATCATCAGTTGTAACAGATACATTTTGCGAAAACTTTTGTTGTAAATCTGAAGGAGTCATGACAAATTTAGTTTATAATTCAGCAAATAAGTCTCTAGATGTAAATTGTTTGGCTAAAAATTGTATTTATAACAATAAAACAAAATGTGAAGCAGAAAGTATAGCTATACAAAATTTTGATGCTTATGATAAAACACAAACATATTGTAGTAGTTTCAAAATATCATAAACAATTATTATTAAGGCCTATTTATAAGGAGATTATCCTAGCTTTAAAATAAAATTAATATAAGAACAAAAAAACAGATGATAAAATACCATCTGTTTTTTTAGTTTTTAAATTAAATCTATATTTTAAACATATTTAGATTTACTGATGGAATATAAGGCTCTTGACCACACGCGCAATAGCTTGATAAACTTATATTATTATCATCGCTTACCATCATAAACTTTATTTTATCGCCTTTTTTTAATTCGCAAAGTCCTTCTAAAAGAATTGGTGATTTATTATCTTTTGATAAAGTTAAACAATTAGCTATACTTAACATATTGTTACAGTTAACCAACATATATGCTCTAAAAACGCCATTTTCATTATTATATAAACAATT
>JBOFNA010000110.1:0-5232 GCA_051658665.1 Oscillospiraceae bacterium | reverse complement strand
ACTCCTTTTGTGATATAAGATATGGAGGAAGACATTGTGCCTGCCTCCATCTAAGTCAGTTATGATTTCGGCTCACTTTTGCCGTCGTAACGCTTTGTCCATTCTGCAAGAACTCTGTCACGATTTTCAGCACACCATTTAAGGTCAATGCCTTTGATAAGTTGGTCAAGTGGGTTTACATCATATCCATCTGGAATATTGTCACCGATACCTGTTGATATAATCGGATAACCAACGGCATATTTAACCATAACTTCATCTGTGATTGCCCAATCAAGAAACTTTTTAGCAATTTCCTTATTGCCCTCGCTCCTTTTCATAAGTGCGTTTGCTTCAACGTCCCAACCTGATCCCTCTTTTGGAAATACCACAACGCCTTTATCTCCTAAATCTTTTGATGATTTTATGCTACGATAACCAAATGAAACTCCAATACCATATTCACCTGTTGCTGTGTTTTTTGCAGGTGCAGAACCTGAATGTAGGTAGACTGCGATATTATCATTAAGTTTGTCAAGGTAATCCCAACCATTATCTTCACCCATTAAACTAAGTATACCATTTACAGTGAGTGTACCTGCACCGGACGATGCAGGGTTTGGCATAGCGATAAGCCCCTTGTACATCGGGTCAATTAAATCGGCATAGCTTTCAGGAATTTTTGTAATTCCTTTTGATGCAAGCACATCTTTATTTACAAGAAACGCTGTTTCCCAAGCATAAATACCTACCCATTTAGGGGTAGCTGCCGAATCCTTAAATTCAGGTAGTATTCGCTCTACACCAACAGGTGCATAAGGCTCAAGAATATTCTTCTCATCAAGAACTAAAAGACTTGTCGCTGAGATTCCTAAAACTACATCGGCTTGTGGATTGTCTTTTTCAGCCAATAGTTTTGCAGTGATGATACCGGTGGAATCTCTTGTTATGTTAATTTTTACATTAGGGTACATTGCTTTGAAACCCTCTAAATAATCTGTAATTTGGTCATCTTCAAGTGCGGTGTATATATTTAATTCTTTTTCGTTAAGCGTTGGTGTTGACGTGTTGTCGACGGGAGTTTGACTTCCGCTCGAAGGGGTATTTTGTATGATTCACCCTGTAAACATTGCTACACACATTATGCCCATCAGCAAAAGTGAACCTGCTTTTTTGATTTTTCTCATAACTAATTTCCCTCCTAATTTTTAAACCGTACTTACTTATCATATTTAAATTATACAAGCTATTTGTAAAAAGTAATATCTTGAATGAGTAAAAGTTAGGTAAAATTTTCAAAAATAAAAAACGGTTCAGCATTGAAGTGCTTACCGTTTTTACATATGTTAAGAAACTCTCAAAAAAAATCATATAAGACAATCTATAGCATTGCAGATTTAGCTATTACTTACTCCAGTCCTATATAGTCCATAACTTCACCTCGTTACTGTTGGTATATTACCCTTATAACAGGCAAGGTGGACATATAATGGTATTCTTACATAAAAGTTAATAAAATTTCAAATTCCACAAATTCTAATAGTTATTGTTTCGCCTATCATAATTACAATAAACTTTTTTGTCATCATTTTTATACTTGTACACTCACTAAGTTGTCACTCTTTTAATTAAACCATAGACATATCCTGTACAATACCTGAAAAATACTTAGCATATGAAGCATTGTTATTCTACACCCTTCTATTAAAAAAATAGAGCACAGGAAATATCCTAGGCTGTCATTTCGAGGCGAATATAAGTTAGTCACACAATCAATCTATTGCACTATACGGTCTTTGTCGATTCTTCGAAGCTGCCAAGTTTCGCATAAAACACTTTCATTTTTATTTTGAATAGTCATTGCTATTTCATCTCTGTTTTCGAACACATTTATCATAGCGCTAGTTGATTCGTTAACACTCCCACCAAGTTTTATCCATTTATCATCTTTGGAGCTTTTCACTTCAATGCCATAATAATTTCCCGACACGATATCAGGAAAACGTTGGCCGGATGCCTTGACGATTGTGTTTTCAAAAGCTGTGCCTTTTGCTG
Source organism: Oscillospiraceae bacterium (assembly GCA_051658665.1). GTDB lineage: Bacteria > Bacillota > Clostridia > Oscillospirales > Ruminococcaceae > JBOFNA01. The sequence goes on along the minus strand of JBOFNA010000110.1, from coordinate 3,198 downwards.
AGGTGTTAAGAGCATCTATTACATCGTCTTCTAATAATTGTGCGTGACGATTTATGAAGTAAGTATGACATCTACTTGTTTCTGTATTTAGTAGTAATGTCGATGTATCGACAAGAGATTTAAAATCACCTAACAAGTGACTGAGGTTGTTTGAAATAATCATTTTTCATTTTATCAAAAATACAAATCCCAATTTTGCTCAAACCTTTTTGCAATATGATATCCGAGGAGCGGTGTGACGGCATTGCCTATAATTTTATAGGCATCAAATGAGCGTGTAATAATAGCCCTACGGCTTATTATAAACTAACGCACCAAGACGTGCCACAGGGCGGAGCAGCCTCGCTTTGGACAGAAGTAACTGTTGGTGATATTCTTAAAAATGCTTTTTACATCGTAACACTCATTAAAAACCGCTATACAACAAAATCCTATAAAGATAACCGCAAAATAAAACGACCAGAGAGCGATGACAATGGCGATCTGCTCATCACCATTATGTCCAGCCTTGTCGAGGTTGAGATGGGTACTTAGTCGTAAGATAAAACAGCAAAAGCCCGAAAACAAGCCGTTATTTGGATTTTGCCAATTTTGCGATGTGATGTTGAGTATGTTTTTGAAGCGATTTTCGAGGCCGAAAAGGTGTAGAAAATAACCCTCAAAAAGACTTTGTGCAATATGCACAAAAATTGAGTGTTTTCGATAAAAGTCTAGAGGTCGATAAGATCAAAACTAAATTATTTCCCAACGGATCTGACGAAACCAGGCAACCCCTTTATCTTTACCATAATTCGATATATTTTTGTAATATTATGTATAAACCTTTATAAATCCTATTGATAATCGACAAAGTTTTGCTATAATATAAAGTATATTACTCTATCATTATAAAAGTTTGTTTGTAGGGTATAAAATGAGCTATATAGAACCCAAGTGGGTTGCTTTAGATGAAATATGTAAGTATTTGAATGTAATCCGTGATACTTTTATCAATTGGATAAATAAAAATAATATGCTTGCCCACAAGGTAGACCGTCTTTGGCGGTTTATTGTGTCAGAAGTTGATGATGATATAAAAAATGATGATTGAAGGAGTAAAATATAGATGAAGGGCTTTAACTTAGACAAAACCAAATCAGTATAACTTCGTTCAGTTTATCACTACAATCAAGTCTGTCGGATTCATCAGCAGTAAGCTGACAAATTCTCAAATTACATTAAATTTTGCTTATACCCTATTTTTGTTGCTTGATGATTCGGACATCAATAAAATGAGATTAAACGATATGGCAAAAGTGGTATATACTTTCGACCTTAACAGGGATTTATGTAAGCTCGCCCGAATCGGTTATTGATTCAGATATACCAGAGATAAAAGAAAAGGACTTTGTTCAGTTTTTCAGTGATGTGCAATCAGCTGAATTGTCGGACACATTTCGTAACATTTGGCTTTTTCAAAATTTGGAAACCTCGGCAAGCAATAGTCCTATATTTAATGTTTTTGTTGCCTCACAAATTCACAGATGCTATAGAGACTTGTTTTCAAACAGCATAAAAGTGTCCGAGCTTGTAGGCGAAATCGAGGATATTAATCACATTTTCCATCGTGAGTACCTCAAATAAAACGGCATTAAATAGCCGGTCAAAGTATAACCAAGTGGCAAATTATCTGTATTTAGATACCAAAGTCAACATTTCGATAATCAAAAATCCAACAACAGAGTATTTAAACATCGTCCTTCTTAAGTGCGTAACAATCGAATGCAAATTCGGTACTATTAGGGACAGAGATAGCCTCAGCGCAAGCTTAGAGCAAAACTGCATACCAAGCGATGTTTTGAATATGACGTTCACGGATTACAAGGCCTTTTTGGTAGAACGCCACAAAACGATGGCGCGGAAAATTAAAGATTATTATTTGGGGTTGTGAGGTGTTTTTAACGCTAATTTTTAAATGAATGCAAATGGAGGGAAGTATAAATGGATATATCAGAGCAACTCAAAAGGTCATACAAGAAGTTAAAAGCGAGCGTTTATTTCGATAAAACGCAACTTATTTTACGTGATAAAATCGTTGACTATGAAAAAAATACTGTCTTACCGTCAAGATTTGACGAACTTGCAGATATGTTACAAGCGGAAGATGACAAAGATTGGAAAGCCTACGAAGTAAAGTTGCTCTCTGATATCGGTGTACTTGTATTTCCAAAGAAGCTTTGCAATGACGACAAAAACAAAATAATAATTAACGAATCTCCTGATGAGGTTAAAGTCGATGAAATACAGTGTTTTATTGACTTGGATGTAGAAGGTCAGATTTTAGGCATATTGTGGACTTTGACAATTGGATTTATTTTAGATAGTGATGTGTATGAACACTCCTATGGAAACCGACTGAAAAAAGGTTTGATTAATGAGGAAACAGAAAACACGACTTTTTCACCCTATCTTTTCAAGCCATATTTTGAACAATATGAGCGCTGGCGAGATATTGGTCTTTCGTATGCCGAAAAGTGCATAGATGCAAAACAAGATGTGTTTATTTTTACTATGGATTTGAAACGTTACTTCTACAGTGTCAGTTTTACAGAGGAACATTTCAAGAATTTTTACGAACTTTTTAAAGACGCAAATGGTTATACTAACACTGACTTACGAGTAGTCAACAGGATAAATCAATTTGTGTATAGAGTTATGGAAAAATACAGTAAGAAAGTAGAATGGGAGGATAATCGAGGGGTTTTTCTACCTATTGGCTTCTATCCGTCAAATATTCTTTCGAATTGGTATCTTAGTGAGTTTGATTCAGCCATATCCAACAGATGGAACCCTGTATATTACGGTCGCTATGTTGATGACATTATCATTGTTGAAAAAATCGAAAAGAACAGCGAAATATACAGAAAATCAAAAGCAAACAACTTGACTCAAGAGGACATAATAAATCATTTTCTATGCAATTGCCCTGCCAATAGTGCTGCGGTTTGCAAAGAAAATTTAGGACTACTTGAGCAATTGCCAAAATGTAAGTATAAAACAAAAATATATAAAATCGGTAGTAAATATATTCATGGTGACAGTTTTAATGTTCTTGTTCAAAATGACAAGGTAAAGGTTTTCTATTTTAAGGCGGGTAGTACAAAAGCCATTTTGACAAATTTCCGCAAGGCAATTAACGAAAACAAGAGCGAATTTAGG
>JBOFNA010000109.1:0-4015 GCA_051658665.1 Oscillospiraceae bacterium | reverse complement strand
CTAACGTAGATAAAACAGCTTTTAAAAGTAATTTAATTTCTTTTAAGTCTAAAATATCGCTTATAATATTACTTAAATAAATGAAAAAATATGTAGATATTAGTTGTAGAAATGTTGGCAAAAAGGTTAAAATTAAAATTATCACGCCAAAAACACCAACTGTATTTTTAAATACACTCATATATCCATAAACAGACGATACAGCATCACTTAAAGCACCTCCTATTACTGGTATGAAGTTACCTACCATAAATTTACTTGTTTTTAAGATTAAATCATCTCCAGATGTTGTTATTAAACTTTGTAAAGATAATAAAGATACAAAAAAAGTTATTACCACTCCTAAACTTATAGTTACAATCTTTTTAACACTATCTGTTATTGCCAATATGTTAAATGTACTTGTTATAGCCCCTGATATAGAAAATGCAAAAAAAACAGAAAGTAATGGCACTAAAAAATTTCCTATTAAAAAACCAGTAAATTGAGTCACTGAAAAAAGAATGCTACTATAAGCTGCTGATGATAAAGCTTTTCCGCTTGCCATTAAAAGAGATGAAAATATAGGTATAAATGATATCATAAATTGATTTGCTGCTAAAATAACATTTTTTATATTTGTAATTAACTCTAAAATTGGCATTGATATAATAGTTATAATACAAATACCACTTACATAAGTTATAACTTGTTTCAACGAGTTTTTTAAAAAATTATCTCTAAAGCTATAAAAAATAGCAGTAAATAAAATAATAACAACTATGTTTACAAATATATTTAGAGGTTTACTAACGTAATTTGAAATCTGTTTAATAACAATATCGAAAATATTGAAAATATTAAAATTTCCAATTTCATTAAGTAAATCTTCTGTTAGCGATGATGAGGATAAAATATCTTCAGTTTCTTTTGGTATAATATCTTTTAAATTTTTTTTAACATCACCTTTTAAAGAGTCTACTTCTTCATTGTATGTGACTATATTTTCGGTTTCTTGAAATAAAACTTCTTTTGTAAAGTCACCAACATCAACTTGTGCAAATGCTATATTATTAAAATTAAATAAATTAAATATCATAAAAATGAATATAAATTTTTTCATAAATTCACCCGTTAATTATAGATGAAATAATAAATATAAGTTCTGTAAATAATGGTAAGGCTAAAATTAAAATAGAAAATTTACCAGCCATCTCAACTTTTGTAGATATTGCTTTTTGACCACTATCTTCACAAATATCGCAAGTAAGTTGTGTTATAAAACATATCCCAAGACCTTTAACTAAAAGTGATAAATTTCCACTATCTTCTCCAGTTAAATAAAATATATAACTTAACCTATCAAAAACTGGCGATACATTTACCAATATGTAAGAAAAAATTAAAACCCCAGTTATTATTGTTATAAGTAGTGATACTTCAACATTATACTGCTTTATAAACATTGCTAAAACACAACTTGTGATTGAAAAAATGATAACTAAAAAAATATCCATAACTTACAACCCAAATAAATTTTTAACAGTATCGAACAAAATATTTATTTCATAAATAATCATCATCAAAACCACAATTAAACCTGCTAAAGTAGTCATCATCGCCTGCTCTTCTCTGCCTGACCTTATTAAAAGTTGGTTTAAAACTGATACTATAATGCCTATTGCCGCTATTTTAAAAATCATATCTACATCCATTATTTAATCTCCTTTATATTATAAAAATTGATATACAAACCCCTGTAAAAAAACCAACTGCCTTATATACTTTACCGTTTTTTTCTTTATCAAGTTTTATATTTTCAATTTCTTCTTGTAACCTTTTTTTATAATAAATAATTTTTTTAATTTCTTCATTTGCATCAAAATTTCCAAAATTATTTATAAAATCTTTTAAAATTTGTTTTGTATTATGAGATATGTTTTCAGATTTATTATCTATATTTAAAATTAATGTTTGCTTTATATCATAATTTTCACTTTTATATGTTTCATTTACAAAATTTAAATTTTCAAAATAGTTATTGATTCTTATATCATTAAAAATTTCATATAACGGCTTTCTTAAATAATATATATTACTTTCTAAAAATATTAAAAAACGTTCAACTTCTTCTGATTTTTTTACTTTTTCATTTAACTTTTGGCTTTTATAATTACCATATAATGTTGTTGTTGTAATAAATAAAATAACAGATACCGTCTTTAACATTTACATCACCTTCACTATATTTTTAATTGTCCCTATATTTTTATTATCTAAAAAAACTAAATATGTAAATATTTTGTTCTCAATACATTTTTTTATAGCACTTCTTAAGTCTTTCATATCATCATTTCCACTATGTATAGTGCATATGATATTACTACCACAGTTTGTACAATATTTTAAGGACTCAATATCATCATATTGACCAATTTCGTCACAAATAATGTAGTCTGGTGACATTGTTCTAATAGCCGTTAATAGACCAATATTTTTAGGATAGTTTGATAATACATCTGTTTTTTTACCTACGTAGTTTTGTTGTTGTCCATTTACTGTATTTGCTATTTCATCTCTCTCATCAATAACACTTACTTTTTTATTTTTAAAATCACTTAAAAGTCTTGATATATCCCTTAAAATTGTCGTTTTTCCACTTAACGGAGGACCACAAATAAGAAGGTTTGTGTCTTTATCTTTCAAAATTTGCTCATATATAAAAATACCGCTATTTAATACTTCTTTATTTATTCTAATGTTTATAGATGATATATCTCTTATTGAATAATCAGATTTTTCTTTTTCAACATATCTACCTACTAAACCTAATCTATGACCACCTTTTAAAGTTATATACCCATTTTCAATGTCTTTTTCATAAGAGTATACAGAATATCCACAACATTTTGCAATAAAACTATTTAGTTGATTTTGTGATATTATTGAATCTTCAATAAAAAAGTCTTCATTTTTTGTAATGATTTCAATTTCTTTATTTATTCTAACTCTTATTTCTACAATATCATTAAATAAATTGTCATTGATATTTAAAAGTTTTTGATTTGTTTCATATGTAAATAACCTTAATATTTCCAATATTTTATTATCTTTCATTTTGCACCTCCTTGTCTTATTTATATGTTGTACAACCCTTTTTTAGAACTTTAAAACCATATCTTTTTTAGAAGATATGGTTTTAAAGTTTATATTATAATAATTAAATATCAATTATTTTTTATTGTAATTTCTATATCATCAGCATCTTTAATATCATATAAATCATTATACTTATAAGTTTTTAATATAGTTTTAATTATTGAATCTTTTATTGGATCTTTTAGTAAATCAATATTAATATTATCATCTTTTAAATTTAAAATTATATTAAATATATTACCTTTCTTTTTAACGCTACATTTTTCAATAAATACAGATATTTGATTATCTAAATTTAAATTAAAATATGTGTTTTTTAAGCGTCCATTTAAAACCTCTATATTAACAATATCATTAAAACTTAAAAAATCTACAAAAAAATTATTATTAAATAAAGTTGCAGAGTCTATTTTAGCAATATCTTTATTGTCAATTGAAATATTAGGTAAATAAAAACTTTCATCGTATTCGTTGGTATAAATATCTAAAAGTTTTTTATTTAATATATAATACTTATTTTCATCCTTTATTAGTTTATTGTACTTAGACGAATTTACCGTATTTATATCTATATCATAAAACAAATCCTCAACATTGTTTATTGTATAAATTTCCATCTTTAAATTATACTTTTTACTATCGTTAAATTTATTTGTTATATCTTTAATACCGTTTTTATATATTTTTTCTCCAAATACAATTGCATTTGTCTGCTTTGTAAATATATTTTTATTTGTGTTAATTTCTGCATTTTGCATTGTTTCTTCAATAGTTTTTCCAAAAGAAGTAATTACACTTGTGTCTTCACCAAAAGGGTATAAATAAAGCTTGTATTGCTCATTTTCATAGTCTAAGCCTATAATATCTACTATTATAT
>JBOFNA010000108.1:0-12115 GCA_051658665.1 Oscillospiraceae bacterium | reverse complement strand
AAAAGCTCCAATGTACTTTTTAACTTGGTAATACTGTATATCTAAAGCCAATTGTGCTCTTTTATTACCACTATTTGCTGCGTCTTCTAAATCTCTGGCGTCACTGCTTATACCAGAAAGACCTAAAAACCCTGATTTTTTATTTAGTAAATTATCTACTTCTTTAAAACTTAAATTCTCTTTTTCAGCAATAAAAGTTAAAACACCTGGGTCTAGGTCTCCACAACGGGTACCCATTATTAAACCTCCAACAGGTGTTAACCCCATTGTTGTATCTACACTTTCACCACCATCAACAGCAGTTACTGAACAACCATTTCCTAAATGACATGTTACAATTTTTAAATCTTTTATATCTTTGCCTATAACCTTTGCACAACGCTCACTTACATATCTATGGGATGTTCCATGATATCCGTATCTTCTAACGCCATATTTTTCATAGTACTCATAAGGCACGCCAAAAATATATGCTTTTTCAGGCATTGTTTGATGAAAAGATGTATCGAAAACAGCAACTTGAGGTACATCTAAACCGAAAATTTCTTGACAAACTTTTATTGTTAAAATTTGAGCTGGATTGTGTAAAGGTGCTAAAACTGAACAATCTTCTAAAATTTTGATTACTTCATTATTTATTAATGTTGATTTTGTAAGTTTCTCTCCACCTTGTACAGTCCTGTGTCCCAAAGCTTTAATTTCATTTAAATTACTTATTACAGCAGTTTCACCTGTTGTTAAAAAGCTTATTACTTTGTTTAATGCCTCTTTATGGTTTTTAAACTCAAGTTTTTCTTCGGTTTTTTGACCCTTGTCATTTTTGTAACTTATAATGCCGCCGTCTATGCCAATTCTCTCACAGATTCCAACTGCTAAAACTGCCTCTGTTTCCATGTTAATTAACTGATATTTTAAAGATGAACTACCTGCATTTATTACTAAAATTTTCATTTTAACTCCTCTATAAATAAAATCTCAAAGTTTTTTGATATATTTATTATCTTGTTAATAAAACAATAAATATATCAAAAATATCTGATTAATTATAACATTCTTATTGACTATTTGCAAGCATTAAGGTTATTATTAAAATAGTAATTATATAAAAGGTGTGTGAATTTTGTTGATATCTGCTATTATTTGTGAATATAACCCTTTTCATAACGGTCATAAGTATCAAATAGATTTTTTGAAAAATAAAAATCATAATGTTATAGCCTTAATGAGTGGTAACTTTGTCCAAAGAGGTGAGCCAGCTATAATAAAAAAAGAGCATAGAGCTAAAATGGCTATTTTAGCTGGTGCTGATTTGGTATTAGAGTTGCCTTTACCTTACTGTTTAAGCTGTGGTGAGAGATTTGCTTTTAATTCTGTAAAAATTTTAAATAGTTTAGGCGTTATTGATTTTTTATGTTTTGGTTGCGAAGATAATGATATCCCTAAACTTTATGAACTAGCTATTTTATTAAATGATAAAATTACAATTGATAAAATTAAGGGATATAAAAGAAAGGGCCTTTCCTACCCTTTATCTTTAGAGCATATTATAAAAGAAAAGTTTGATGAAGAGTATGTTAGTATAATACGAAAACCTAATAATATCTTAGCCTTAGAGTATATTAAAGCTTTAATAAGTCTTGACAGTAAAATAAATCCATTACCTCTGAAAAGACATCTAACTGGTCATCATGATACTTTTAACCAAAATATAGCAAGTGCAACATTTATAAGGACTCAATTGTCAAATAATAACGTTTTTGATATACTTAATTTTGTGCCTGAAAATGAAATAAAAAATATTTATGAAAGTGTCTTTAAATCTGAAAAGTACATTGATTATAATCATTTTAATGAAAATATGATAGTTTATTTAAAAAGGCTTGACTCAAATTATTTTAAAAATATTCTAGATGTTTCATCTGGTTTTGAAAACAAAATTGTTAAAGAAATAAAAAACTCATTAAATTTTGATGGTCTGCTAAAAAATTTAGTTGATAAAACACATACAAAAGCTTTAGTTAAACGTGTTTTATTAAATGCTTATTTAAATATTGACAAAAAAACTTTTGATAATTTTGATGGTTTTATAAAGGTTCTAGGTTTTAATGAAAACGGAAAAGAAATTTTAAAAAAAGCTAAATTAAGTTCTACAATACATTTTAGTCACAGCTTATTGAAATGTAACAATTCTACAATTGTAGATAAAACAAACTTATCTACAAACCTATACAATATGTCTTTACAAAAAAAAGATATAAGTAACACAGAGTTTACAGAAAAAATTATAAAATTATAAAATTAATAAATATATTGATTTTTTTTATATAAAAATGTAATATATTAAAAAGATTATAAATTAAATTGTGAGGTATATAAATGTCAAAACATAGCGAAGAGTTAGTCATAGTTTTAGACTTTGGTGGTCAATATAACCAACTTATAGCACGACGTGTAAGGTCTAATAAAGTTTTTTGTGAGGTTTTAAGCTATAAAACTCCTATAGATGTAATAAAAGCTAAAAAACCTAAAGCTATTATTTTTACAGGTGGCCCAAATAGCGTGCATTTAGAAGATTCTCCTAAGTGCTCTTTAGATATTTTTAATTTAGATATACCTATTTTAGGTATATGCTATGGTGCGCAGCTAATCAGTCATATGCTAGGTGGAAAAGTAAACTCTGCAAATACCAGCGAATATGGTAAAACTGAAACTTTTTTTGAAGAAAGCCCCCTTTTTAATGGTATGAAAAAACAAAGTATAACTTGGATGAGCCATACTGATAAAGTTACAAAATTAGCAACTAATTTTAAACCTATTGCCAAAACTAAAGATTGTGAGTTTGCAGCATTTTCATATGATGACAAAAAAATATACGGCGTGCAATTTCATCCTGAAGTTCTTCATAGCGAAGATGGTTTTAAAGTATTAAGTAATTTTTTATTTAACATATCTAAATGCAATGGAACATGGACAATGGAAAATTACGCTAAAACCGCTATATCAGAAATTAAAGAACAAGTAAAAGATAAAAAAGTTTTACTTGCTTTATCTGGTGGTGTTGACTCATCAGTTGCTGCTGCTTTATTATCTAAAGCTATTAAAAATCAACTTACTTGTGTTTATATAGATCACGGGTTAATGAGATATAACGAAAGTGACGAAATTGAAAACTTTTTTAATAATATGGACCTTAATTTTATAAAAGTTAATGCTCAAGATAGATTTATTAAAAAACTTGAAGGTATAACCGACCCTGAATGTAAAAGAAAAGCAATTGGCGAAGAATTTATACGGGTTTTTGAAGAAATAGGCAAAGAGATAAAAAGTGTTGACTTTCTGGCTCAAGGTACTATTTACCCTGATATAGTTGAATCAGGCAATGGCGATTCTGCCGTTATTAAGAGTCATCACAATGTTGGTGGCTTACCTGACAATATAGACTTTACAGATATTATAGAGCCCTTGAAAATGCTCTTTAAGGATGAGGTTAGGGATCTAGGTCTAAGTTTAGACCTTCCGAAAGAAATGGTCTATAGGCAACCTTTCCCTGGTCCTGGCCTTGGTATTAGAATAATTGGCGACGTTACTAAAGAAAAGGTTGATATTTTACAAAAAGCTGATTATATTTTCAGAGAAAAAATTGTACAAAATAACTTAGATACAGACATTAATCAATACTTTGCCGTTTTAACATCAGTAAAAACAGTTGGCGTTAAAGGTGATGATAGAACTTATGAATATACCCTAGCACTTAGAGCTGTTACTACTGACGATTTTATGACTGCAGATTTTGCTAAAATTCCATATGATGTTTTAGAAAATATAAGTGTTGAGATTATAAATAAAGTTAAGGGCATTAATCGTATTGTATATGATATAACAACTAAACCACCTGCTACTATAGAGTGGGAGTAACTAAAAACCCATATAAACCATTGTGTACACAATAGTTTATATGGGTTTTTTATAAAAAAATTTATTAACAAAGTTGAATTTAAATTAATTAATGATGTTACCTTAGATCTAAGGTAACATCATTAATTTTATATTATTTTAATAAAATATAAGTCTTTATTTATAATATAAATGTTATAAACTAACCAATTCACTAAGTTTTAAAAGTTTAATTTTTTAAAATTAATTATATTAACTATTAATAAGTATAATTAATAGTTAATAGTTAATATAATTGAGAATTTATCGCTATTTTATATCTCTTCTAACAAAGCTATCATAACCAATATAACTTATGCAAACAAATGTAATAATAAGGTAAATTAGTGAAAACTCAAGACTTACGCTAACTGGTTTTGTAAAATTAATTATATTAAATATATCATAGTTAGGTAAAATCTTAGTCTCTAAATTAAGGTTTGCATAAGGTAAAAATTTAACCCAATCACTTGAATCTAAAAAGTTTAAAGCTTGTGTAACAACAGCCCCTGCAAATAGAGATGCTATTGAAATACTTACAGAAATAGCAGTATTTCTTGTTATTGTAGATAACATTAATGCGAAAATTGCGAAAAATAACACTGAGCTATACTTTATAGTCAATAAAATAAATTGATATAAGTAAAAATTGATTTCAACTACTTTTCCACTTAAAACAGTTGTAAATGGATTCATTGTTAAATCGCCCCAGAATACTTTTATTGCAAACATTAATGTAATGTATAAAATAATTAAACAAGCTATACCAAATGTAACTATAGATAAAACTTTAGCTGAATATATTTTACTGCGTTTCATAGGTGAAATAATTAATGATTTTATGGACCCTGTTGAAATTTCATTAGATATTGTTGACCCTGCTACTATAATCAAAATTACTGACAGAAAAAATATGCCAAACTCCATAAAACTTGATGTAACAGATGATGAAATTTGATCTTTATAATCTATATTAAAATCTATATTATTATTTATTTTATAATTAGTTACGTCAATTTTATTTTGAATTTCATCTCTTCGTTCTGGCGTAAGTGGTTTATTATTATATGTGTCAACATTTTCTAATAATATTATTTTTAAATTTTCAAACTCACTTAAAACCTTTTCAAGGTTTTGCCCTTCATCACCTGTATCTCCATTAGGGTTTGATTTTCTTCTTATTTCGTTGCTTTCCAAATATATTTTCTTCTTTTCTTCTTTTAACATAGTATCTTTTTTTATGTTTTCATCACTAAAGTTTATATAACCTATATAATCACCTTTAGAGATCATTTCATTAAGTTTATTAATATTTTCTTGTAAAATAACAAGCTCTTTTTTTTCTTCATTACTTAAAAGGCCCATTGTGTTCTCAATGTTTTTTTGGAACACTATATTTTTATTAGATAAAATCTGATTATATAAACTAACGTCCCAAGTGTTAGCATATATATTTACACCTTTTTCAGAAAAGGTTTTATACATTTCAATAATGTTTTTTAGAGAGTTTTCTTCAACTAATAGTGCTAACTTATTATCTTCATCAGATTTTGAAATTTTATCTTGTACACCTTTTAATCGTGACTCCATTTCAGTAATCTGATTTTTCATATCATCAATAATAAAGTTTTCTCCGCCTACCTCATAGTAACTTTCGTCTGGTATACTATCGTAGGCTATTTTATTAACTACAACTAAACTTGCTGTTATCACAACCATCACAACTATCATTACTATTACGTTTACTTTAGAAATAATTTTTATCATTTCATTTATATATAGCCCAAAAAATTTACGCAATTACGTCACCACCTTCTATTATATCCATAAATACATCTTCTAATGATACTTCAGTTTTTTCTAACTTTAATACATCAACATCACTTAATACTAATAATTTATTTATTTTCATTGCATTTTCTTCATCCACATATAACTCTATAAAATCATTTTCATATGTTTTTATTTTATCGCTATAAGTTTCTTTTAATAGTTCTTTAACTTTTTCAATATCATTAACATAAAATTTATGAGATATATTTTTATTTTCTTTATTTTTCAACTCATCTACTGTTTTAATATCTAAAACTTTTCCGTTGTTAATTATAGCTACCCTATCACACATTAGCTCCATCTCTGACAGTAAATGACTAGAAACTAAAACTGCAACTTTATCTTCATGTGCAAGTTTTTTTAATATATCTCTTAACTCTTTAATTCCTGAAGGATCTAAACCATTTGTTGGCTCATCTAATATTAAAACCTTTGGTTGGTGTAACATAGACTGAGCTAAACCTAGCCTTTGTTTCATACCCAATGAGTATTTTTTTACTTTGTCATTAATACGATTTTCTAATCCTACCATTTTTACAACTTCATTAATTCTTTCTTTAGTAACTCCATCGTGTAACCTTGCATACATTCTTAAATTACAGTACCCAGTTAGGTCTTTGTACATCTCTGGGTTTTCTACAATAGCTCCAATATTTGATATAGCTTTTTCGTAATTTTTATTTAACTCATATCCGCAAATTTGCACACTACCACTATCACTAGATAAAAATCCTGTAATTATTTTTATAGTTGTTGTTTTCCCAACCCCATTTGGACCTAAAAACCCAAAAACTTCGCCCTCTTTTAATTCAAATGAAATATTATCTAAAACTTTCTTCTTACCAAAATATTTTGTTAAATTTTCAATTTTCAAAACATCATTCATAGGTCATACCTCCCATACCATTATCAGATTTTAAATTACTATAGTAAACATACCAATTGTCATCGATTTTAATTAATGATACTTCATCTTTTACTGAAGATATTTTTCTTTCTTTTCCACCGATAGCTTCATTTGATTCTTCGTATGTTGTATCTGACACAAAGCTAACTTTTACAGTGTTTGTATTAAATCTAATGTCTTTAAACTCAATGTTTTTCGAATAATTATGCACAACTCTTTTATTATCTAACTGCTCTTTTAAATTATGCTCTAATATTTCTATCAAAAACTTATTATCCTCTTTATTATAAAACTTAGATATTTCTGTTTTCATTTCATTTAAGTAACTATCAAACTCACCTTTTGTCATAACTTTTGGGTTTTCTCTGTGTTTTTCTGGTAACATATTATATCTAACTTCTGTTTCCACATATTTAGATACAATATCTTTAATAATCGGTACTTGAGAGTCATTATAGATTTTTTGACTTGTTAAGTAAATTATAACACCCAATAATACAACTGCTGTTAAAATAGCTCCCCTATTTAACTTGTTTAAAAACTTCATTTTGTTCTCCTTCTTCATCAAACTCAATTTTAACCTTAAACATATCTCCATCAATTAGTAAATTAAACTTACCTCCACAAACTTCAGTAAATGTTTTTGCTATTGAAAGTCCCAACCCACTACCTTCCGTAGACCTTGATTCATCTCCTCTTGTAAATCTTTCTAGAATTTGTTCTTCTGAAAAATTCATCTCGTAAGACGATGTATTTGAAATGTGTAATTTCACTGCATTGTCTTCAACACTTAAATTTAAAAATATCCTAGTATCATCTAACGAATACTTTAAAGCATTATCTATAACATTTTGCAAAACACGATATATTTTTTTACCATCTGCTAAAACAAATGTATTTAAATTTGTAAAATTAGTTTTTATAAATTTATTGCTTTCTTCAATTTTATCCTCCATTTCAAATAAAGTTTGTTGACATAATTTTTTTAAATCAATTTTTTCTATATTTATATCTATATTGCCACTTACACTTTTTGATAAATAAAATAAATCTTCAATTATATTTTTTAGCCTATCAGATTTAACTCTCAAAACAGTTAAATAATTTTTAGATTCAATCGATAAAGTCTCATCTTCTGATAATAAGTTTATATAACTAATTATAGATGTAAGTGGCGTCTTTAAATCGTGAGATACATTTGTAATAAGTTCAGCTTTTATTTTCTCTGAAACAACTGCAGTTTTTACAGCCTCAGCTAATCCCTCTGCTATATTATTAATATCCATAGCCAGTTCTTTTAATTCTTTTGTTGAGCAGCTATCTATATTATAGGCTAAATTTCCATTTTTAATTTCTTTTACACCATTTTTTATATTAATAAAGTCCTTTGTTAAATTAATGAAATATAAGTACAAAACACCTATTATAAAATATTGTCCTAATAAATACATTAATTTATATAGAAATACACTATAACTATAGTACGTTATTCTCTTTATAAAATAAAACAAATACTCATTAAATAAAAAGTTTAAAACTAACGCAATTGCTAAAAATATAAATATTAAAGCTAATCTTACTTTAATCTCTTTATTTTCTACAGTTTTAGATAATAAAGAGTTCATTTTTTTGTATGTTTTATAAATAAATGTGTATTTATAAAGTTGCGAATTTTTAGCTTTCTTAGATACACTACTAAAAACCCAAAATGTAGATAATGCTAATAATAAACTGCAAAAAATTTCAATTAAAAATAAAACTTCTGAAGGTCTATTAAGATAAACGCTCATATATACAACCGAGGTAATTAAAACAGTTGATATTAAGTACACTAATACTAAAATATCATTATAAATTTTATCGTAAAACTTATATATAATTTTATCTTGTTTTTTATATTTACCAGACAGTAAGCAAATTAAAATAATAGTTATTAAAAAAGTTAATGACGATATCAGTATTTGTAAAAATGCATTTTTTCCTTTTGTAATCTGAAATTGTAATGTCGAATAAATATTATCTATATATTCTTGTGCAACTGCAATGTTTAAAGTTTTTTCGTTATTATAAATTAAATTATCTTCTAAACTATCGCTTTCATTATTTTCAACTAAATCAAGACTTACCAAAACTTCTAAGTTTTCCTCTAAAATAAATTTATCCTCATATTTAGGCTCTAATCCATCGTCATAAACTATTTCTGTACCTTCAACAATAAAATACCTGTATCCCAAATCCAAATAATAATCAATTTCTTTTTTTATTATTTCTTTTTCTTCAATTATTTCAGTTTTATAAAACATTTGTATCAGATTAGAAAAATTTATAATATCGTTAAATTTGTTCTCGTTAATATACTTTAATAAATCATTTTGTCCATCTATGTATGAAAGTATATTATTTGTATAATAAGGTATATTATTTATATTTCTTAATGAAAAAAAACCTGTAAAAACACTTATAAATATCAAAATAAACGTAAACACCTTAAACTTTAAACTGTAGAAATTAACCTTCAATTTTGTAACCAATACCCCATACCACCTTTAAATATTTAGGATCTTTAGCATTAATTTCAATTTTCTCACGAATTCTTCGTATATGAACCATTACTGTGTTTTCTACTGCAAAACTATCTTCTTTCCATACATTAGAATAAATTTGCTCTGCCGAATATACTCTATTCTTATTGCTCATCAATAAATTAATAATACCATATTCAGTAGCTGTCAACTTAACAAAGTCGCTATCCACTGTTAGCATTTTTAAATCTTTGTCAAGTACTAATCCACCAATTTGTATAATGTTACCAGATGTCTTTTCATTACTACCTAAAACCATAAATCTTCTTAATTGGCTTTTCACCCTTGCTAAAAGTTCCAAAGAATTATACGGTTTTGTAATGTAATCGTCAGCACCCATTGATAATCCCAAAACTTTATCTGAGTCCTCACTTTTTGCAGATAAAATAATAATAGGAATATTGTAGTTTTCTCTAATCTTCATTGTTGCTGACAACCCATCTAATTTTGGCATCATCACATCAATAATTAATAAGTTTATTTTCTGAGAGCATATAATATCTAAAGCTTCTAATCCGTTATATGCAATAATCACAGTGTACCCTTCTTTTTGTAATAACTTTAAAATAGCAAATGCTATTTCTTTATCATCATCAACGACAAGTACCTTTATCTCACTTGACATTATGCTCTCCTTTATTGACTTAATATAATTATAAACCATATTAATTAAGATAATATTGACATTTTTCTTACAAATTTCTTACAATAAAAAATATTATATTTAATATTTTAAGATTTATATTCACTTCACTATATAATTATTTTATAAAATTAAATTTCAAAATATATAAATATATCAAATAATAGTTTTCATATTTATTATTATTTTTAATTTAACAAAATAAGGTTTATTTGCTTATATACTGAAAATATTACCCATAAATTAACTTTTAAATTGCAATTTATAATTTAATTTATTATAACATTAATTTAATAAATTTAAAAGCATCATTTAAATGTCTAAATTATATAAAAAATATACATTCACAAAAATGAAAATGTATATTTTTTATATTAAGTTTCATATGGTTTATTATCTTTTATGTCAACAATTTCTATATTATCTATTGAAAAATCTAAACAAATCATAACTATTTCATTTCTATTTCTATCCGTTTTTTCTGATATGATATCTAATGTTTTTATAATTTCATTAGGTAATCTAATTGAAACTATTGAGGTGTCACCTCGATACTTTTTAGGTGATATTACAAGCCTTGTATTATGCATATTCATGACCCCCATTAAATATAATATGCCTATCTATATTATATGTTAAAGTCATAAAATGTTATTTCATCACTACGCCATAAAGAATGTATTTATGCATTTCTCAATACTTAATAATATCACTAACTAATACATCATTCTTAAAATTTAAACTTATCACATAGGGTATCATTTACAAATATAAGAGCAACATATTTTACTTTAAATTTTTCACAATTATATGTAAATACCTGAATTTTAGCATCATTTTCATTTTAACTAAAAAATTTAATTTATATATTAATATGATATCCGTCTTTTCTTTTATCAGATGCACCTTCTAAAAAATTTTTGCAACTTATCCCTTGAACACCTCCTGTTCCAAAATCATGGTTAGCTATTTTTAAAGTATGCCCTAGTTTCTTTAATTTTATTAATGATTTTTCATTTAATCCTTTTTCGTAAAACACCATATTATTATCTGACCAAATTCTTGGCTCATTTATTGAATCTTGTAATGTTTTATCATACTCAATTACTCGTAATAATATTTAAAAAACAGTTGCTGGTATGTTTTTTCCTCCTGGTGTACCTAAACTCATAAAAAAATTTCCATCTTTTAAAACAATAGTTGGTGCCATTGAGCTAAGTGGTTTTTTATTTATATTGATTCCATTATTTAATTTTATATTTTTTGTAAAATCTGAAAATGTATTATTTAAAACAAAACCGTAACTATCAACACAATGAAAATTACCGAAATAATCATTTATAGTCTTAGTTAACGATATACAGTTTTCATAACAATCAGCTATTGTAAAATGTGTTGTATCTTTACTTTCTATTATTTCATTGTCAGCATAATTTACTATTGTATTAAAATTAATTTTTTCATGTTGAACCTTGGCATATTCTTTAGATAAAAGGTTCTTTATTTTGTGGTTATTATAATCAATATCTCCAAAATATTTATGTTTATCTTTATACGAAGATTTAAAAACTTCAATTAAAAAATGATAAAACTCAAAAGAATTTTCGTTTATATTTTTAAAATCTTCTAAACTAGCTATATTAAACATTTGATTTAAAATTACACCACCGCAACTAGGTGAATTAGCACTAATTATTTTGTAATTTTTATAATTAAAGCATATCGGCTCTTTTTCTAAAAGAGAATAATTCTTAAAATCTTGTTTTATTAAATCAACATTTTTATCAAAAATATTATTTATTATTTTATCTGCCATATTACCTCTGTAAAAACTGTCGTCATTTTTATTATATAGATCTATAAAAAAATTTAATATATCTCTATTGTAGACTTTTTCTCCTATATCTAAAACTTTGCCTTTTTTTGTGTATATACTACATAAATTAATATCTTTTTTTATTTCTTTCTCACATTGAGTTAAAACTTTATGAAAAGTTTCGCTAACTATAAACCCTTTTTCTATTAAATCTAAAATAGGTTTTATTATATCTTTTTTATCCATAGTTCCGTATTTATTTAATATATAAAGTAACCCTTTCACTTCACCTGGTATACAAAAATATTTGCCTTCTTTATCTAAAAAATTGTTTTTATGTGATAATGTTTTTTCTCTAAAATCTATAAATATATTTTTATTATTTAATTTAATTACGCAAA
>JBOFNA010000107.1:0-2778 GCA_051658665.1 Oscillospiraceae bacterium | reverse complement strand
AGCAAATTTCTTTAGAGGTGTCTAAATTAAGACGAATGGCACCTGAAGAAATTAAAGTTGTAATGGACGACTTTTATGGTCTTTGTGTAACTCAAAAAGTTATAACAGAAGGCGGAGTTGATTATGCTAAAGATATTTTAGAGAAAGCTTTTGGTTCTCAACAAGCAAACTCTTATATGTCAAGGGTATCTAACTCTTTAAAAAGTAAAGCGTTTGATTTTTTAAGAAAAGCAGACTATAAAAATTTACTAAGTATAATACAAAATGAGCATCCGCAGACAGTTGCTTTAATTTTATCTTACTCTAGGTCTGATAAGGCATCTCAAATAATTTCTGAGTTGGACAAAGATAAAAAGATAGAGGTAGTTGAGCGTATAGCTAAAATTGATTCAGCATCCCCAGAAATGATAGGTATTGTTGAAGGGGTTCTATCACAAAAGTTCTCATCTATTGTTTCAGTAGACTTAATGGAATTAGGCGGTGTAGAATATATTGCTGACATTATGAATAATGTAGATAGAAGTACAGAGAAACAAATCCTTGATGAATTATCTAATAAAAACCCTAACTTGGCAGATGAAATTAAGAAATTGATGTTTGTTTTCGAAGATATTGTATTTATAGACGACATGTCTATACAAAGATTCTTACGTGAAATTGACTCAAAAGATCTATCCGTTGCACTTAAGGTTTCTAACGAAGAAGTTAAAGATTGTATATTTAGAAATATGTCTTCAAGGGTTAGAGAACAGACACAAGCAGATATTGAGTATCTACATAATGTTAGGATGCGTGATGTTGAAGAGGCTCAACAAAAAATTGTTTCTGTTATAAGGAAATTAGAAGAAGAGGGCGAAGTTGTTATATCTAAGGGTGGAAAGGATGACATAATTGCATAAAGTATTAAAAAGCAATAACATTAGTATTCCGAACACACAGGTTAGACTACTTAAATATGATGAAGAAGTGAAAAATACTTGTGAGTCTAAAGATAAAGACAAAGACAAAGAAAAAAGGTTCGCCAATAATGAAGAATTAATAAACGTTAAAAAAATTGTTGAATCAACTATAAAAATGGCAGAAGCAAAAGCAGATGAAATAATAAAAGAAGCAATTATAAAAAGTGAAGAAAAATCAAGATTTATAATAAAAGAGGCAGAAGCAAAAGCTAAAGAAATTAAAGAAAATATATTCGAAGAAGAGGCTAAATTAGGCTATGAAAATGGTTATAAACAGTCAAAAACTGAAATAGATAACTTAAAAGATAATATTAAAGAAAAGCTAGATAATATGATTAAAGATCAAATAAGCTTTAATGAAACCGTTGAAAAAGATATTTGTGAATTAGTTTTAGTAATTTCAGAAAAAGTGATAAATAAAAAAATTATTGAAGATGATATGATTTTAAAAGAGTTAGTTATAAATGCTATAAAGCAAAAAAAATCTAGCAAAGAAGTTATTGTGAGTTTATCAAAAGAGATGAAAGTTTTGGCTTTAGACATAGAAACAAACATAAACGAATATGATAATGGGTTAAGTAAGTTAAGTGTTGAAACAAAATTTTCTGAAGGTGGAAAAATAATGTTAGAAACTGAAGATGGGGTTTTAGATATATCAATAAAAACTCAACTGAATAATATTGCGCAATTAATATCAGATTTTATATAGGGTGAATAAAATGTCTATTGAAAAAATAAAAAAAATAATTAATGATAATGAGTTTTTCACGACAATGGGAAAGATTCACAAAGTAGTTGGCATGACTATAGAAGCTATTTTATCTGATTGTAATATAGGCGATGTTTGTGAAATCTTTTTAAATGATGATAAGGATGAGATATTAGCTGAGGTTGTTGGTTTTAAGGAAAGCAAGGTATTACTAATGCCGTATGAAGATATAGATGGTATTGGGTATGGAAGTTTAGTAAGAAACTCTGGCAAAAAACTTGAAATAAAAGTTAGCAATGATTTAATTGGTAGAACTGTAGATGCTATTGGAAATCCTATTGACGGGTTAGGAGAAATAGAAAATTTTGACTATTACTCAATAAAGGGAAAACCGTCGAACCCTATGACAAGACCTAGGATAGAAGAACAAATTGAATTAGGTGTAAAAGCTATAGATGGACTTTTAACAGTTGGTAAAGGTCAACGTATGGGTATTTTTGCAGGTAGTGGAGTTGGCAAAAGTACATTAATGGGGATGTTGGCTAGAAATGTTAAAGTAGATGTTAATGTTATAGCTTTAGTTGGCGAGCGTGGTAGAGAAGTAATTGAGTTTATTAAAAAAGATTTAGGTGAAGAGGGTTTAAAGAGATCTGTTTTGGTTATTGCTACGTCTGATCAACCTGCAATGATGCGAGAAAAATGTGCTTTAACAGCTGCCACCATAGCAGAGTTTTTCAAAGACCAAGGTAAAGATGTGCTTCTTATGATGGACTCTTTAACTAGATATGCAATGGCTCAAAGAGAAATAGGGTTAAGTATAGGAGAGCCACCAATAGCTAGAGGTTATACGCCGTCAATATATACTACAATGCCAAAACTTTTAGAAAGAGCTGGAAATTTTGAGAATGGATCTATAACAGGAATTTATACAGTTTTAGTTGAAGGTGATGATGCCAATGAGCCAATATCAGATACTGTACGTGGTATTATTGATGGGCATATAATGCTTTCAAGAAAAGTTGCAGCTAAAAACCATTATCCAGCTATAGATATTTTATCGAGCGTAAGTAGACTTATGAATGATATAGCAGGGGTTGAACATAGAGAATG
>JBOFNA010000106.1:0-4111 GCA_051658665.1 Oscillospiraceae bacterium | reverse complement strand
CTATTAACATTAACATAACATCAGCTGGCATTCCGTACAATTTATAAATAGAAACTAATATATTACATTCAGAATACGTAATAACTCTACCTAGTATTTTTTCAGCTTCACCTAATAAAAATTTAACATTTTCATCGTTCAAAGCAATGTCACCATACTCATCTTTAGTTAAACTTAGTTTGTTTGTAACAATTGTTTTGTTTTCTTTAGTTTCATCTGTTTTCTCCAAAAAAATCAACCCTTCGTTATGCCAAAACATCAAAATATCTTTTAAATTATCACTAGTTATATTTAAAATCGTTTCTAAACTTTTTAAATCATCAGCTATTGCTTTATTATAAAAAATGTAAATAATTACCTTTATATATATATAATCGGTTATGCTTATATATTTATTTGCTATAATTTCAGGTAATACAAAAACATTGCTATTTCTATCCCAATTTATTTTTAATTTCATTTTTTCTCCCAAAATAATTTTAAATTTATTTTAACATAAAAAAAGTTTTTTTACAAATTCAATTAAAGTATATAATAAATATATTTTAACTGCTCGACTTTTAAATTTTAGAAAAAAAAATAAAAGTGGAGGTAACCCCCCACTTTTATTTTGATGTACTTATTTATTAATTAGTCGCAAAGATCTCTGCTACAACAATTGTTACAATTATTGCCGCCCAAGTTGCCAAAACCGCCACCTGAGAAACATGATAATAGTAATAAAATAAATAACCATGAGCAGCTACCGCCACCTAAACCTAAGATACCGCCATTGTTTCCGCCATTATTCTTACAACAATTCATAATATGAATCCTCCTTAAATTTGATTTCAAGTTATACTATGCGAGTGCTGCTTGTACTGTTACCTAATTTATGTATTTTTTTTTAAAAATAGCCTAAAATTAATATAAATAACTTTATACAAGCCTACTAAACATATATATTAAGTAAGGTTTTACAATTTTATAAGGAGTGGACAAATGACTTTTCAATCTTTTACCGAAAAAGCTAACAATTGTGTTAATAACTCAATAAATATAGCTATACAATTAGGTCACACATATGTGGGTAGTGAACATTTATTTGCAGCAATTCTAAAAGAAAGCAACTCGTTAGGTCAAGAAATTTTAAATCAAAACAAAGTTTTATACAAAGACTTTGAAGATAAATTAGTTATTCATATTGGTAAAGGTATGAGAACTAAACTAAATCACAATTCGTTTACACCACGATTAAAACAAATTTTAGAAAGTTCTATATTGCTCTCACGTAAACTTTCTTGTCAATCTGTTGGAACAGAGCATCTTTTACTTTCTTGTTTATCTCATCATAACTCTATAACTTTAAAAATTTTAAAAGAAAACAAAGTAAATATAAATGACTTGCTTAGAGATTGCCAAACATCTTACTATTCTCCTAATATTAATAGAGATGCTAAAATAAACCAGCCCCTTAATAATGATAAAAGCCTTTCTAATTTAATAAAAAGATTTTCTGTGGATTTAACTGAAAAAGCAAAATCCACTAGTATTGACCCTGTAATTTCAAGAGACGATGAAATTACAAGACTAATTCAAATTTTATCAAGACGAAGAAAAAATAACCCATGTTTAGTTGGTGAACCTGGTGTTGGTAAAACTGCAATAGTAGAGGGTCTTGCCTTAATGATAACCAAAGGCGAAGTGCCTCAAAGTATTAAAAATAAAAAAATTATAACCTTAGACCTAACATCTATGGTAGCTGGAGCAAAATATAGAGGTGATTTTGAAGATAGACTTAAAAATGTTTTAAATGAAATATCAGCAAATAGAGATATTATACTATTTATAGATGAGATTCATTCAATAATAGGTGCTGGTGGCGCTGAAGGCGCTATAGACGCCTCTAACATACTAAAACCTTACCTTGCAAGAGGTGAAATTCAACTTATATCTGCAACTACAAATAAAGAGTATGTTAGACATATAGAAAAGGACTCTGCTCTAGAAAGACGTTTTCAACCTATTCAAGTAAACGAGCCATCTATTGAAGATACTGTAAAAATATTTATGGGTATAAAAAGTCAATACGAAACTTATCATAACATTTTAATTACTGAAGATATTATTAGATTATCTGTATCTTTGGCCGACAGATATATAACCGATAGATATTTTCCCGACAAAGCTATTGATTTGATAGATGAGGCTTGCTCAAAAAGAAAACTTGAGCAAATCTCAACATCTCCAACTATAGACCTTATAAACCAAAAACTTTTAGAACTTGAAACAAAAAAAATAGATGCCCTAAATATGAGTGATTTATATAAAGTAGGAAATATACAAGGTTTAGAACATTACAAAAAAACTAAACTTAACAATGAAAATGACCAAAACACATTACAAAACACATATTTAACTAAAGATGATATTTACAACGTAATTTCTTCATTAACTAAAATACCAAAAGAAAATATAAATTACGAAACAAATACTAATATTACAGATATCGAAAACCAACTTAAAACAAATATAATAGGACAATACGATGCTATCAAATCTGTTTCAAAAGCTATAAAAAGAAGTAAAATAGGCTTAAATGATAAAAACAAACCATTAGGGTCATTTTTATTCTTAGGGCCTACTGGAGTCGGTAAAACTCAATTAGCAAAAGAGTTGTCTACAATAATTTTTAATACTGAAAAAGCACTAATACGGTTTGATATGTCCGAATATATGGAAAAGCATTCTATTTCTAAGCTAATTGGTTCTCCCCCTGGTTATGTCGGCTATGATGACGCAGGTCAACTTACCCAACAAGTACGAACAAACCCATATAGTATAGTCCTTTTAGATGAGATAGAAAAAGCACATCCATCTATATTAAATATCTTATTACAAATTCTAGATGACGGTATTTTAACCGATGCAAAAGGCAAAAAGGTGAACTTTAAAAATACTATAGTTATAATGACATCTAACATTGGATCTAAAGAAATTATAAACTGTAATAAAAAAATGTTAGGATTTTATGGTAATATTGAAAATAGTTACGGAGATATATCCAAAAATGTAAATGACCAACTTAAAAAACAATTATCCCCTGAACTTATAAATAGAATCAGTGACATTATTATCTTTAAAAAATTAACAGATGAAAATATTTATAAAATAACTGAAAACTTATTAAACCAATTAAATGAAAAGTTAATATCTTTAGGATTTTTAGTGAATTTTACTGAAAATACAATAAAAGAAATTAGTAAAATTGGTTTCGATCAAAACTATGGTGCAAGACCTATTAAAAGAGCGATAACATCAAATATAGAAGATTTAATATGTGATTTGATTATATCAAATACTCTAGAAAAAAACACCAATGCCATCCTTGATTTTAACAATGGTAAGTTTACCTTAATATCAAATAAAAAAGAAGAACTAATAAAAACATAGATTAACTATAAGATCTTCACTTTATTTTAAAATATTATAAAACTTTAATGTTAACAGACTTTTTTATATTACTCGATACTATTAGATTAGTAATTATCTTAGTTAACTTTAATTTTATATAGACAACTATACTATAAAATATTTATATGTAATTTAAATAATAATTAAACTGAAAATAGTTTATATAAATAAAAACATTAAAAGCAAAATTAGCTTTTAATGTTTTTATATTATATGAAAAATTAAACCTTTTTAATTTGTTACATCATTAACTGTTTTTAAAGTGTTTTCCATTAAATCTGGTAACTTTTTATAACTGCTTTCATTTATTTTATTATAAATATTATAGTTTTCCAAATTAGGTTCAAAAACATCTTTTACCTTTATCATGTTTTTAGTAGCTTCATTAAAATTAGCATAAACTCCAGTAGCAACTGCCACACAAATTGCAGCACCCATTGCCGCCGAACCATTTATTTCGTTTCTAACAGTCTTAACTCCATACATATCAGCAAAAATTTGCATAAATAAATCGCTATTCGATCCACCACCTGAAATTATAATTTTACCTGGCTTAACTCCTAATTCATTTATCATTCCATCATAATAATTTTTAAGAGTCATACCTATACCTTCAAGTATAGATCGATAAATATGGCCTCTTGTATGCCTTTCATCA
>JBOFNA010000105.1:0-4940 GCA_051658665.1 Oscillospiraceae bacterium | reverse complement strand
CCATTGACATTACGATGTAGGTTAAATCTATAGGTATACCTTGAATGTTAGCAACATAAACAAGAATCATAGCAGGGAAGATACCAGCGCAACCTTGCATTCCAGCTGTTGACCCAAAACTTGCTACAAAATTTGCAGTTGCCTCATTAACACCTAATTTTTTGGTTAGTGTTTGTATTGTTAATGTTAATGTCCCTATACTTGACCTTGATGTAAAGGCCAAAATTAAAACTGAAATTGCTTTTTTAACGTATTGTACTGGGTTTAAACCAAATAATGATAAGGCCAAAAGTTGTATGATAAACATAATTGCACAAGAAACAAACAGTATTAATATAAATAGACTGGCGTCTATAATTGTTTGCAAACCTCTTTGAGCAATTGTATTTGCCAAAAGTGCTATTACTGCGTACGGCATTAATTTAATTATTGTCATTGCAACGCTTACAATAATTTTGTGTAATGCGTTTATTAAATCGATAAATGGTTTTACTATTTCCATATACTTTTTAGATAGTCGTCTTGCAGAGCTACCAAAGAAAAATGACATAATAATTAATGCTATGACGTTTAAGTCTAACATTGACTTTATAGGGTTAGCGGGTATAAGATTTCTTAAAGTAGCTACAAATGTGGTTACTTCTTTAATTTGTGCATTACCATCTATAGCTCCTGATTCAACTCCTAGGTTAGCGAAAATTGCTAAACTAAAACCTATTATTGAAGATATTGTAACCATAAGAACAGAAAGCAAAACTGTGTTTCTAGTTAATTTTGTGATGTTAGTATTTTCTTTTACGTTTATTATAACGTGAACTATAGAAACCATTATTAATGGTATAACAAGCATTCTTATTAAATCTAGAAAACCGTTTCCAAAAAGACCAAACCATGCTGTTGTCTCTTTTACTGATGCAATACTAGTTGGGTTATCAGAAAAACCAGTCATTGCTTGTATAAATAAACCTAGTAATAAACCTAGGCCTGTTCCTATACTCATACGTAATGAAAAACTTGCTTTTCTCTTTTCAAGTATTTTCATTACAACAAATAAAGCAAATAAGCATAATAAAAACAATAAAGTTTGACCTGTACTAATTAATAAATAGTCTTTTAAAAAACTGCTTTCCATGGAATTAAAACCTCTCTTTTTTCTTTTTTTACTATATATAGATATTATCTAAGAGAACTTGAACATAAATCAGATTAGTATATATTATTTCAAGAAATATTAATATAAATTATTTTAATGCAAGTTTCAACATAAGATAAAGTGCCTTGTTTTATATTATATACTGTCAACATTATTTGTCAAATAATTTAATAAGTGTAAATTAATAAGATTTTGTGAATTAATTTTGAATAAAATTATATAAAGGGTTAAAAATGTTTATATAAGAGGTACTATTATGACAAAGTTTTGGACCAAATATATTGATGTTAATACAAATGAGAAATTAAATAAAAGCATATGTGTAGATACTGTTGTTATAGGTGGAGGAATTGCGGGAGTTTTAACAGCTTATATGTTAAAGCAAAAAAATATAAATGTTGTATTACTAGAAGCTAACGAAATAGGCAGTGGTCAAACAGGGGGTAGTACTGGTAAAATAACAGTCCAACATGGTTTAATATATGATAAACTAATAAAAACTTTAGGTCTAGAGAATGCAAAATTATATGCAGAGGCAAATAACTTAGCATTAAAAAAATTTGAAGATATAATTACTAAAAATAGAGTTGATTGTGATTTTAAAACAATTTCGACTTACTTATATAGTACACAATGTAAAAAAAAATTAGAAGATGAATATTTGGCTTATAATAAAATAGGTATAAAAGGTAAAATTAAAAAAGATACGACTTTACCTTTTGGTGTAAAAACTTTATTAGAGGCAGAAAATCAGGCTCAATTCAATCCTATTAAATTTTTAAATTTTTTATGTAAAAATTTAGATATTTATCAACATACTTTTGTTAAAAATATTTATCAAAATAAAGTTATTACAACCCATGGTGTGGTTAATGCAAAAAACATTGTTATTGCAACTCATTATCCTTTTATAAATTTTCCAGGTTATTATTTTTTGAAAATGAGCCAAGAGAGAGGATATGTTATAGCTTTGAAAAATGCCGATAATTTACACAATGCATATTTAGGAGCAGATACTGAGGCTTTAACTTTTAGAAACTATGAAAACTTACTGTTTATTGGTGGGTATAATCATCGTTGTGGAAAAGTTGACAATAATTATATATATAAAGATTTAATTAATTTATCTAAAAAATATTATAAAAACAGTGAAGTAGTTGAAAAATGGTCAGCACAAGATTGTATTACATTAGATGGTATCCCTTATATAGGTAAATTTTCAAATAAAACAGATAATATATATGTAATAACAGGTTTTAATAAATGGGGTATGACATCGTCTATGGTTGCTGCAACAATGATATCTGACATGATAAGTGGTAAAAAAAATAAGTATGAAGATTTGTTTTCACCTAAAAGATTCAAATTTAAAACATCTTATAAAAATATGTCGTCAAATTTTTCGGCTATTTCAACCTCGATATTTCCATATTATATGTTAAATAAAAGTAAAAAAATACAACAATTAAAACCATTAGAAAGCGATATAATAACATATAAACGAAAAAAAATAGGTGCATTTAAGGATGAAAATAATAAAGTTTTTTTAGTTAACTTAAAATGCCCACACCTAGGTTGCTTTTTAAATTGGAACGAAAATGAACTAAGTTGGGATTGTCCATGCCATGGATCAAGGTTTAATTATAAAGGTGAAATTTTAGATAACCCAACTTTGGAGGGTATAAAATATGAATAAATTCAATGGTTTTAATAAAGACAAAATTTTTTATGATGGACTTTATATAAAAAATGAGCATAATAATCTACCTATAGCCTTTATACCTGCTTTTCATATAGATGATTTAGGCGTTAAGTCTGCATCTATACAGGTTATTACAGACTCTTTTTCTTATAATTTTAAATTTTTTATTGAAGATTTTTCTGTGAATAAAAAAGACTTTTACATGAAAATAGGTAAAAATATTTTTGCACAAGATGGTATATTAATAGATTTAGAAAATGAAAATATTAAGATAAAAGCTAAACTATATTTTGATAACATTTCATTTTTAAATTATGACGTAATGGGTCCTTTTAAAAATGTTAAAAACCTTAAATGTAATCACGGAATTTTTAGTTATAGCCATAGTGTAACTGGTGAGGTTAATATAAATAATGAAAAATTTATATTTGATGATAACATAGGTTACATTGAAAAAGGTTGGGGAGAGTCTTTTCCTGACACATATATTTGGTCTCAATGCAACAAATTACAAGATAAAAACTTTTTCATAATGGTTGCTATGGCTAAAATTAAATACTGGGGACTTTTATTTAATGGGTCACTGGCGACTATTATGTATGATGGAAAAGAGTATAGATTAGCTAGCTATTTAGGTTGTAAAGTGAAAAATTATGGTAGATATGGCGTGGTTTTAAAACAAGGTAAATATATTTTGAAAATAAAATTTTTAAATGGTGCACCTCAAAAACTTTTAGCTCCTCAAAATGGAGATATGACAAGAGAAATTGAAGAAAGCATTAAATGCAGAGTTAAATATGAGCTATTTGAAAACTCAAAACTTATTTTTAGAATTATTGCAGATAATGCAAGTTATGAGTATTCTTCTATTTATGATTGTTAAAATTATAAATATTATAAAAGGTAATATAAAAAACGATTATAAATTTATAATCGTTTTTGGTTTTAAATTATTGTAAAGCCTAAGTTTTTCATTATGTTTATGGAATGTGCATGTGCTATATCATCATAGCTAGCGCAACAGCTTTCATTTATTTTTATTTTTGTGTTTTGAAAAGTCGATTTTAAAAAGATAGCGTTAGTTAAAACACAAATATTTGTTGCGACACCAATGATTTCAATTTCGTTAAAATCTAAATCATTTAAGAAGTTAAGGTCATTAAGTGCAAAGTGTGTTTTTTCTATAATTTTTATATTTTCATTTAAATTATTTTCAAATTCAATTAAATCACCGTATAAATTATGGCCATCTGTACCTTTTATACAATGTTCAATGGGCAACAACTGACCTTCTTCTGTTTTCAAATAATCAATATTATGGGTATCCTTTGTGAAAATTATTATATCATTGTTATTGAGGTAAAAGTTTATTCTATTAATAACGTCTATATACACATTTTTACAAGAAATAGAACCTAATGAACCTGTTATAAAATCGTTTTGATAATCAACTACTAACAGTATGTTTTTAAAACTTTGCATTATATAGCCCCTTTTAAATAATTATACTTTAATATATTTTATTGTTATTTTAAAAAAAAGTCAATTAACTAGACAAATTTTTTTAAATTTGTTATAATTCATATTAATTAGATGTAGAAATTTGTTTTAATTAGAGAGGTGTTACATGAGCTTAAAAATTTCAACAAAAGGAATATATGGCCTTAAAGTAATTATAGATTTAGGTCAATTTTATAATAAAAGATTAGTTACTGTTAAGGAAATATCTGCGCGTCAAGGAATATCAGAGAAATATTTAGAACAAATTTTAAACAAACTTAATAAAGCGGGTTTTTTAGAAAGTGTAAGGGGTGCATATGGTGGGCATAGATTAGTTGTAGACCCTTATGACATGACGGTAGGTATGATTTTAAGAGCTTTAGAAGGAGACTTATCACCTACTAGCTGTGTAAGCGAAGACAGTGAAGATTGCGATATGGCTGATTCTTGCTCTACTCTTAAAATTTGGAAAGATATAAAGGATGCAGTGGATGATGTCGTAGATAATATAACAATTGGTAAAGCTATTGAGGAAACAAAATTACAAATTGATAAATTAGAGCAAAAAAGAGTGTAAAGAAAAAT
>JBOFNA010000104.1:0-4893 GCA_051658665.1 Oscillospiraceae bacterium | reverse complement strand
CAGCTTATTTATTGGGCAACTTTAACTTACAAAGAAGTTTTAAACGAATACTTTATAGACATTGTTTTTAATACTTTATTTATCTCTATAGTTTCAACTACGATAATTATAGTAGTTGCATTAATAATAGCAAACTATGTTAGAATTAAAGGCGGTATGTTAGGCAGTATTTACTCTAAAATTACTATTATAGGGTACTCGATACCTGGAACAGTAATTGCAATTACTGTTATTTTGTTTTTTAATAATGTAGATAGAAATTTGTATTGGTTATATAGATTATTTGATAAAAACAGTCCAATTTTAGTTTTAAGTTTAAGTTTGGCTATGTTAATTTTTGCTTATGTAGTTAGGTTTTTAGCAGTCGGGTTTCAATCTATTGAAAGTGGGTTTTCAAAAGTTTCTAAAAAGTTTTACGAAGCATCTAAAACACTTGGTAGATCAACAACTCAAACATTCTTTGATGTAGATTTACCAATGTTAAAACCAGCTATTATGAGTGGTGCAGCACTTGTTTTTGTAGATATAATAAAAGAGTTACCGCTTGCGTTACTTTTAAGACCTTTTAACTTTGATACTTTAGCTACAAATGTTTTTAGATATGCAAATGATGAGTTAATTATTAGAGCATCTATTCCGTCATTAGCTATAATTTTGGTTGCTTTTATTGGAATAATTACAATAAACAAAATTTCAGGTAGAGAGGACTAGGATATGTACTTACAGGTAAAAGATTTATGGTTTAAATATCAAAATGCAAAAGAAGATACTTTAAAAAAAGTATCTTTCACCTTAGAAAAGGGTAATATTTTAGGAGTATTAGGTGAAAGCGGTAGTGGTAAGAGCACAGTTTTAAGGTTACTTTCAGGTCTTGAAAAACCTGAAAGTGGTAGCATTATAATTAATGATAACGTTTTATGTGATGATAAAACTTTTTTAGAGCCAGAAAAAAGAAATGTGGGGGTTGTTTTTCAAGATTATGCACTTTTTCCACATATGACAGTTGAAAAAAATATAGTTTTTGGGATTAGAGAGAAAAAAAACAAAAAAACAATATTAGATAATATGTTAAATATAGTCAATTTAGAAGGTTTTGAGAAAAGGTATCCACATGAGTTGTCAGGTGGGCAACAGCAAAGAGTTGCATTGGCTAGAGCACTAGCATTTGAACCTGAAACATTACTTTTAGACGAGCCTTTTAGTAATTTAGACGCTAATTTACAACAAAAAATTAGAGTTGAGGTTAAAGATATTTTAAAAAAATGCAATGTTACGGCTGTTTTTGTTAGCCATAATATAGAAGATATTAAAACTTTGTCTGACTATGTTTTAGAGTTTAAAAAAGGCGAAGTTATTAATTTTTATAAAAATGAAGTAGTTTAATTTATAGAATTATTTATAATTACACTTTAAGATAATCTTATTTAATAAAAACCAAAACACCCTAAAGTTTTAAATTAAACTTTAGGGTGTTTTGGTTTTATATTATGTATTAAATACAATAATATTTAATAATTATATTACTTCAGGAATTTTTACTTCAGGGATTGTTGCTTCAGGGATTGTTGTGCAATTTGTGCATATATCATCTGCTGATGCACTATTACAATTTACAAAAGTATCTCCAACTGTAGCAGTAGCACCAAACTCAACAGGTATAGCTACGCAAACATCTTGACTTATTGTAAAAGTACAAGATCCATTTTTAACGCCGCCACAAGTAGCAACACCTTGTTGAACTATAGCGTTACCACAACATTTTGTAGATGTTATACCAGTTTTAGCGAATGGATTTACAGTTACTGGTACACATACAGAAACAGATTGGTATCCAACTGATGGACAGGTTTGTTCTTCTAATAATGAATTATCGATCATAATAATCTCCTTTAAATGTTTATTTATTATACAATATTCATTATAAAAAGAAATGTTACAATTTTTTAGTTATGTAAATTAATGACTCTAAATTAGTAGTATTTTAATATTATTAATTTATGATATATAATTATTTAATTAATATATTTTACAAGATGAACTTAGATTTATTTTAATTATATAAATAAAAATTTATTAAGTAAAGTATTAATATAAATATTACTTATGAAAAAAAGAAGGTTTAGGAAGATGTCTATGTAATATTATATAACTTTAATATATATTCTAATTAAACTCTGCTTTTTTAAAAAATAACCAAATTATAAAAGAAAATATAAAAGAAAATAAAATAAGTATTATGGCAGATAAATATGGGTTGGAGGTTGTTTTGGTTATGCCCAAAGAAAGCAGTGAAAATTTTAATATTTTTTCAATAATACCATTAATAAATGTGTTTAATAAAATAAGTATTGGAACTATCATAATCAAAATGAAAAGTAAAAACAATTTAACTTTTTTATTTAAAAATGTCATTAATGTATAATTAAGTAAACCAAAGCACGAGAAAAATAAAATTGTTGAAAAATACCAAATAAACATAGAAAAATAATTAAAACTATAAAGGTGGTACAAAGAGTCAAATAATATAAAATTACTTGCTATATTTTTTGAAATAATAATAGTTAAAGTAAGGGCAGAAGACCAAGATAAACATACTCCTATGGTAGTAACTAAGCTAGCTAAAAAATAGGTTTTTCTTGAAACTGCATTTAAAATTGCAAACTTAAAAGTTTTGCCGCAGATAATGCTACCTAGAATAAATGCAAAAATAAATGATACAAACTCCATATTTCCACCTGTATCATTGTTGTTTTTTAAAATAACACCTATAAATAAATTCAAAGTCATTATTAGAAAAAGACATAAAGTTTGATATTTATTTAGGTAAATATGATACTTTATTACAGATCTAAATTTGTTTTTTAACATAAGTTACCTCTTTTAACAAATCTGTAAAACATTTATTTAAAGTTTTGTCATTTTGTATAAAATCCTCTAATGGACAATCTTTTATTACAGTACCATTATATAGTATAATTAAATCTGATAGTATTTGTTCTACTTCATCAATTAAATGTGTTGAAATAATTATAAGGTTTTTATTTTCGCTATGATGCTTTAACAAAATGTTATAGAAAATATCTCTATGTAGTGAATCGATACCTATAACAGGCTCATCAAAAATCATTATTTCACAATTGCTAGCTATTGTTATTATACATTTTAAGATTGTATAATAACCTGTAGATAAGCTTTTAAGTTTTTTAGATACATCTAAGTTAAACTTTTTTGCCATTGATTTAGCATAGTCTATATTAAAGCTAGAGTAAAAAACATTTTCCCATACAAATAGTTGTGATATAGTTAAATCGTTTGGGTAACTACTTTTTTCAGTAATACAAAAAATTTTACTTTGTACAACTTCGTTTTCCTCACAATCTAAATTGTCTACGGATACAATACCACTACTTTTAAAGACTTTATTTGTTATTATATTAATAAGTGTTGTTTTACCTGCACCATTATTACCTAAAAGTCCA
This sequence comes from Oscillospiraceae bacterium, assembly GCA_051658665.1. Classification (GTDB taxonomy): domain Bacteria; phylum Bacillota; class Clostridia; order Oscillospirales; family Ruminococcaceae; genus JBOFNA01. The sequence continues at coordinate 1,414 of JBOFNA010000104.1, read as the reverse complement.
TAAATTTTATTACTATTAAACTCTAAGTTTATATTACTTAAAGCTGTTTTTTTATTATATATTTTATTTAAATTTTTAATTTTAATTTTACACATAAAATCCTTTATTGATATAAAAATCATTACACTAAAGATTTTAAAAAACTTAAAACAACTAAATTATATAGGGTTTAAACAGTATAAACTATTTATTAATATATTAAAGAGTTAATTTATTTCATATAAATATGTTGAAAAGATTAAAATCATAGGTATCTTAAAAATTGATTTAGATATATTATTTACTTTGATTTTAGTAGAAAACTTAATAAAGGTGTTGACCTATATTATGTTGATATAAGAGGTTTAAGTTAGATTTTAAAGATTAAAAAACAGATGAGTATATTAGCATTATTGCTAAACTCTATCTGTTTATTAAAACAAATCAATTAACCTTTGTTTATACTATTATGGTGCCGGCGGTGGGACTTGAACCCACACGATATCACTATCAACGGATTTTGAGTCCGTCACGTCTGCCAATTCCATCACGCCGGCATTTTTATTTAACAATATTATAAGCTATTTTATTAAAAAAATCAATAAAAATAAAAAATAAAGTTTATAAAATAATATATTTACAATAATTAAAATATGTTGTTGTAATATATTTAAAAAAATTATATAATTATTAATTAAGGAGTGATGTTATGGATGTATATATTGGACGAATTTTAGCTTTAGTTATAGCCATACCTATACATGAGTTTGCGCATGGATATGCATCTTATAGATTAGGTGACCCTACAGCTAAAACAGATGGTAGGCTTTCTTTAAACCCAATGGATCATATGGATATTTTTGGGTGTTTATTAATTCTTTTTACTGGTATAGGGTGGGCAAAACCTGTTAGAATTAACTCGATTTATTATAAAGATAGAGATAAAGGCATTGCCTTAACTGCTTTTGCAGGACCTTTATCTAATATAATTATTGCTTTTTTCTTTTTTACAATTTTAAAAATTATAGGTGTTTTATATTTATCAACTGGTTTTGTTAACGTTAATGTATTTATGTTTATAAGAAGTGTTATTTCTGTAATTGTTACAACTAATATAAGTTTAGCAGTTTTTAATATGATACCTTTACCACCTTTAGATGGGTTTAAGGTTTTTTCTTTATGGCTACCAAATGATTTTAAATACACAGTACTTCAATATGAAAGATATGCGATGCCATTTTTGTTTCTTTTAGTTTACACAGGTGTTTTTAGTAAACCTATATATTTTATAAGTAATATTTTACTTAATATTATGGGATTTTTAACTGGATTTATTGGGTGAACTTAATGGGAGATAATGTTACACTAAAGATTGATAGTTTTGAGGGACCGCTTGATTTACTTTTACATTTAATATCTAAAAACAAGATGAGTA
>JBOFNA010000103.1:0-3817 GCA_051658665.1 Oscillospiraceae bacterium | reverse complement strand
ACTCTTTTATCATCAATATCTATCATGTCCTTTACAGGGTCAATTTTCATACCTATTTTAGCAGGTCTACCATTTACCTTAACTCTTTTTTGCTCTATTAATTTTTCAGCATTTCTTCTAGATACTATACCATTTTCAGATAATATCTTTTGTATTCTAACATCCATTTTTTCACCATTAACCTTATTTATTAAAACCAAAAAATTTCATTATTTTAGATAAAATAGATTGGCTTTCGTCCGTATGATATGCTATATCTTCTTTTGATATAATAGGCACTTCTTTTAAAACTCCGCCATTATACATAAACTGTACATTGCCTACAACTTGATTTTTATGTAAAGGAGCAACTAAATATTTTTCTAAAAATATTCTACTTGTTATATTGTCAGAACTAGCTAAATATTTAATATTTACATTTTCTTCAATCCCAATATTCGCCAAAAATTTATCTCCGCTTTTTATAGGTAAAGATAAATCATAGTCTTCTTTATTTACACTAAAATCTTTTTTCATGCTAAAACCATAATCAAGAAGATTTTTATGTACATTCCAATCATCACTTGCTTTTAAAGTAACAACTATTAAAGTATCATCATCTTTCTTTGCCGCTGACACTAAGCACCTTCCAGCCTCTGTGGTAAAACCTGTTTTTACGCCTATTGCACCATCATATTGTTTAAGTAATTTATTGCTATTTGATAGATATCTATCATATGGTGGATTTCCATAACTTAGCTTTGCAGTATTTGTACCACAAGCTTTTTTAAACTCATTATTTAAAAGTGCTTGCTTTGTTAAAATAGCCATATCTAAAGCAGTTGAATAATGTTCATCGTCATGTAAACCTGACGGTGTAACAAAATTTGTATTTAACATACCAAACTCTTTTGCTTTTTGATTCATCATATTAGCAAATTTTTCTTTGCTTCCAGCTATTCTAGTTGCCACAGCCCCTGCTGCATCATTACCTGATTTTAAAAGTAACCCATATCCTAAAGTTCTAAGGGTCACTGTATCTCCTTCTAATAAACCCATACTTGAGCCTTCAACTTTAATCGCCTCAGCATCTACTATAAACTCTTCGTCTAAGTTATCTTGCTCAAACAAAATTAAAGCTGTCATTATTTTAGTTGTACTAGCCATTGGCAATTGCTTATCAATATTTTTACTGTATAAAACCTCATCAGTATTCATATTATAAAGTATCGCTGCACTTGCCGAGACATCTTTTAAACTTGCTCCTTGCGCTATATTTACATTTAAATTTGTAATTAAAAGTATAGACGCTAACAATAAAGATAATTTTTTATAAAACATTTTATCACCCACCTATAAAATGTATATGCATATAATTTAAAAAATACCTTTTATTTGTCTTTTTTTTCATCTTTACCGTTTGAAACAAAATCAGTCACTTTATCAAACATTGCTGGCACCATATCAATTACTTTATTTGCAGTGTTTGCATTGTCATTAAGTTGCATTATTTTAATATCTCCATCTTTTATTGTAATAAAAGCAACAGGAGAAACAGATACACCAGCACCAGTACCTGCATTAACAGAGTTTTTAGATGAATTGTCTCCGCCACCTAATCCAATGCCAATCTTTACTGTAGATATGGGTACAATTACAGTACCATCAGCTATATTTATAGGTTGTCCAACAACTGTATTTGCATCTGCTACCTCTCTTAGACTTTTTATGGCTTCAGAGATCATATTTTCTATAGACTTACCCATTTTAATCATCCTTTTCTTTTTTTAATATGTATTTTTTAAATAAAGGAAACCCAACTTTTAATATTATAAATGTGACATTAATCGGCTTTATAAAAGCTTTAATATTACATTTTATATACTTATCTTCATTAACAAAATTGCTGTTAATTTTTAAACTAAACTTTTTAATATTAACATTGCTTTTTATGCAATTTATACCTGACATTATATATGCATTTAGTTTGCCAAAATACAACGCAGTATCATACGGGTTATTTTCATTTATTAAAATATCCAACAAAAGTTTTTTAACCTTAGTTTTTTTTAATAAATAAAATACAAGAGTTTTACTTTTATCCATTAAATAAATAATCTCATCTATATAATCGAAAACTGTTTTTTCTTCACTAAAAAATTTAGATGTTTTTTCTTTTATTTTAATATCTATATTTTCTTTTGTCTTTTTTGAACCTGATTTTTCTCTACCAATGTTTTTTGGCTTTTTCACTACTTTATCTTTAGCCTTTTTACCAACAAAATCTGTTTTATTTTCCTTGTAAGTTGAATTTTCTGTATTATCAGGTTTTTTTTCGTTTTCATTTAACTTATCTTCGGTTTTTACTTCATCTGTTGTTTTATTATCTATACCTTCATTATATTCATCATCTTCATTAAAATCAATACAATATTTAAAAAATAAATATTTTACTTTTATGCCATTTACCCTTAGTCTACTATCATATTTAAAATAAACTTTCACATTAAAAAACAACAATATAATTAAAAGTACAATAACTATTAAGACAATCACCAATATAGCTAATAATATATTTAAAATAATATTCATTTAAACCTCTTTATAATGATAGCTGATTATCTAAAGTATCATTACCTACAACTCCTTGATAGTCTTTAATGCTTGGCAAATCTTTAAGTGTAGTCAAATTAAAACACCTTAAAAAATTGGATGTTATTTTATACGACATTGGTCTCCCTGGTAAGTCCAAACGTCCGCCTTCTTTTAGCAAATTTTTATCTATTAAATTATTTACAACTGTATTAGAGTCAATACCTCTAATTTGCTCAATAAAACTTTTAGTTACTTGCTCGTTATAAGCGACAATTGCCAAAACCTCCAATGCCGATGTAGACAATGGTGTGTTTTTTTTAAGCTTTAAGTACTCAGCAATATATTGGAAATATTCTTTTTTTGTACACATTTGATATCCATCATCAATTTTTATTATTTCTATAGATGTTTCTTTATAGAAATATATAAGTTCATTAGTTGCATTTACAATACTTATATTATCTACCCCTAAAATTTCAGACAATTTATTTATGGTAACACAATCTCCTGACGAAAATAAAATGCTCTCTATAATCTTACTTAACTTGTTTTCAATCATAAATCTAACTCACTTTTAACGATATATATTTACATGTGTCGTCTACAATAATTCTATTATTTTTAACAAGCTCCAAAACAGCTAAAAAAGTTGCCACATTTGCAGATTTTTCTTTATTATTAAAGATTGTGTATAAAGAAACTTTGTTTTTCAACCTTAAACTTTTCAAAATAAACAAAACTTTAGATGTAACAGAAACATATGGTTTCTCAACATAATTTGCAAACTCAGCTTTTTCAGGGGCTATTTTTTTTCTGTTTTTAGAAACCAAGTCATAATAAGCCCTTAAAAGGTCTATTTTATTGTGAGTATTTTCGTAATCTTTATTTATAATAACATTTTCATCTTTTCTTATGATACGTTTAAACCCATCAGACCTAGACAATAAGACATCCGCTATCTCTTTACATAGCTGATACTCTACTAATTGTCCCACTAACTCTCTTTTAAGATTTTCTATTTCTTCCTTTTTGGGTAATAAAATAATACTTTTTAGATATAACAGCCTTGATGCCATTTCTATAAATTCACTTGCAATTTCAAGATTTAAGTTATCTTCTTTATTTAAAAAATCTAAATATTGTCTCACTATTGTACTAATATCAATGTCAGCTATACTCATCTTGTTTTTAGATATTAAATGTAAAAGTAAATCAAGCGGTCCCTCAAAACTATCAATCTTTA
>JBOFNA010000102.1:0-11285 GCA_051658665.1 Oscillospiraceae bacterium | reverse complement strand
TAACCACAGCAAACCTTTTAAGTATTTTAACATTTAAGGTGCATACTTCAACATAAAATTTTTATTAATTAATGAGCTTTATGTTATACAAGTATAATAAATTTAACCTTTTTTTGTATGCAATTCATTCTTTTGTTTTTGTATATACACTGTTCTTGCAATTAAATATCATCAATAAAAATAATAAGTTACTGATCTGGAGGTATTAATATGTATATAGTCGAAAGTTTAAAGTTTATTGAAGGTAGACTAAGTAAAGTTTTTATTACAATTATAATATGTATCTTAGTTTATTACACAATAATACACTTTACAAAAAAAGCATTAACCAAAAGTAAAGTAAACAAAAACTTTCACTCATTTATAAAATCTTTAATAAAAATATCTACATCAATCTTTTTAGTATTTGTTATTCTATCAGTTGGTTTAGATATAAATATATCTACATTTTTAGCTGCATTTAGTGTTGCTGGTTTAGCTATTTCTTTAGCAATTAAAGATAGTTTATCAAATGTAGCAAGTGGTCTTTTAATTCTTTTATCTAAACCTTTTGAAAAAGATCATTTTGTTGAAATTGATAAAGTTCTAGGTAATGTAATAGAAGTTAATTTAATTTACACCAAAATTTCATCAATAGATAACAAAGTTTACTATATACCAAACAGCGAAGTTACTCAAAATATAATAACTAACTTTAGTACCCAAAAAACTAGAAAATTAGATTTAAGCTTTTTAATAAGTTACCAAGATAATATAGAAAAGGCTAAAAACATAATAAAAAACATCATTTTATTATCTCCATACTGTCTTAAAAATTTAAGTATAGATATAGTAGTTTCAGAGCTCTCTAGTAGCGGTGTTACCATTTTATCTAGATCTTGGTGTGAAAATGAAAACTATAACTCATATAAGTTTTATTTAAACGAACATGTTAAACTTGCATTTGATAAAAATGATATTACAATACCATTTGACCAATTAGATATAAATATAAAAAAATAAAGAGGTTAAATAACCTCTTTATTTTTTTTATAACGAATATTAAAGTAAACTAGAAATTTCTTTTTTATAAACTGAAATTAAAATAATAACACCTAAAATCAAGCCAAAAAATTCAGAAATTGGATAAGACCACCAAACTGAAACAATACCAAAGTATTTAGGCATAATTAGACAAAAAGGTATAATTATAAAAACCTGTCTAACACTAGATAAAATTAAACTTTTAAAGCCATGACCAAGCGCTTGAAAGAAAGTAGATATAGTAATACCAAATCCGGCACTAATAAAACTTAAACTAATTATCCTTAAAGCAGGTATCCCAATTTCTAACATATCTTCAGAGGCATTAAAAGCCATTAAAAGTTGCCTATTGAAAACTTGAAACGCTAAAACCCCTATAGAAGTTAAGCCAAAAACTAAAAGCAAAGATATCTTAATACAACTTGCAAGCCTATCCCTGTTTTTAGCGCCAAAATTATACCCAAATATAGGCATTATTCCTTGCATTATACCAAAAACTGGCATATAAATAAACGACTGTAATTTAAAGTAAATACCTAAAATAGAAACTGCAGTTGTAGAAAACCCTATTAAAATATTGTTAATAGTAACAACAACAAAAGATCCTATTGTCTGCATTATCATAGACGGTATACCGACTTTATAAATATTTCTTATTATATGTAAATCTGGCCTAAATCCTTTTATTTTAATTTTTATACCATGAGATTTTTTAACAAGTATATATATACCAACAAACATGGCAATAAGTTGTCCCAAAACTGTTGCTAAAGCTGCGCCAAAAACGCCCATTGCAGGTAACCCAAAAAGACCAAAAATAAAAATAGGGTCAAAAATCAAATTAATAACGGCTCCTATAATTTGTATAATCATGGGATATATCATATTACCAGTTGATTGTATTGTTTTTTCTATATTTATTTGTACAAATAAACCGATTGAAAAAAAACAAACTGTAGATAAATAAGAAACTCCCATAGAGATTATCTCAGGGTCATCTGTAAACATTCCAAAAAACATTTTTGTTCCAAAAATGCCAAACAATAAAAATATAAATCCACAAATAGCACCTAAAAATATGCTATGACTAGCTGCACTATCTGCAACATCTTGCCTTTTAGCGCCTAGACTTCTTGATATCAATGAGTTTATACCAATCGCTGTACCAACGCCAACACCTATCATTGTATTTTGAATAGGAAAACTAAGGCTAACGGCGGTCAATGCATTTTCCCCAATTCTAGAAACAAAAATGCTATCAACAACATTATACAAAGCTTGTATAAGCATAGATAAAACAGCTGGAAAAGACATTGAAATAATTAAACTGAACATTGGGTTTGAGCCCATCTTGTTATCTTCTAGTAAAGTATCTTCTTTGGATTCCGCTTCTTTTAAAAGCTCACTCACATTAAAACTTCCAATCATAATAAAATAGATATTTAAAATATCCTAATTATTAATTATATATCAATTATCATAATAAATCAAGTTAAATTAAAGATTATATTTAATATTTTTAGGCATATTGTTAAAAATAATACCAGTAAAAACTCCAACTACGAGACCTGAAATAAGTAAAACTGGTATATAATAAAAAACAAAATCACTTCCTAAAATAATTGTAGCCATAATAATTTGACCAATATTATGAGTAACGCCACCCAAAATACTTATAGGTAAAAAATCTTCTTTTGATTTTAATAATTTATAAAATAAAAACATTGTAAATAAAGATAAAACACTACCGCCAAAACTCATCAAAGATGCAGTAAAACCTCTTGAAACAAAAGTAAAAAGCACCTTTAACATTGTTAAATAAAAAGCTGGTATAAAACCTAAAAGTACAAAAGTAAACATTGTAACGATATTTGATAAACCAATTTTAATTCCCGGCACCAAAATAAAGGCTGACAAAACTGTAGCCTCAAAAAAAGACAAAGCAAAAGACAAAGAAGCCAAAACACCTATGGTCGTTATTTTTTTTATTTTTTTATAATACATAAAATTAATCTTTCCTAAATTTATTTTGTAAAGAGTCAGATAAGATAACCTCACCTGTTTGTGTTACAGAAATAAAACTATAATCTGTATTATCTTTATTTTGTTTCAAAAAATCTGACCCTTTAATAAACAAATATGTAGATAAAAAATCACTTAAACGACCATCTTTTGATATAACACTAACCGACTCAATATCACTTTCGGAAGGATATCCTGTAAAAGGATTAATAATATGATGGTATCTTTTACCGTTGTCTATAAAAAATCTTTCGTAGGCTCCACTTGTTGCAATTATCTCATCTTCTACTAAAAGTGATCCGATAGATTGTTGATTATCAAAAGGGTCTCTTATTCCAATCTCAGAAATTGTTCCATCAATTTCTCTTCCGTGCACATAAATATTACCACCAACAGAGATATATGCATTCTTTATGTTATGCTTTTGGTATATACTTCTCGCTATATTAGTCGCATCACCTTTAGCTAATCCACCTAAATCTATCTCCATTCCATATTCAGATAAAAATACTGTCTTCTTTTCATCATCTAAAATAATATTTCTATAATCAACGCGATCAATTAAATTCTCAATATCATCTTGGCTTGGCACTCTCGGGTTTTTAGATGTAACATCCCAAAGATTAACAATAGGTGCAACTGTTATATCAAATATACCATCTGATATTTTTGAGTATTCAATGCTTTTTTTTATTAAATCATATTCATCATCTTTAACGTTTACAGGGTAAAGACCAGCATTTTTATTTATATTTGAAATAATAGAATCACTTATAAAATAAGAATATTTTTGTTCAAAATCCTTAAAAACTTCATTAATCTCATCTATAGCAATTTTAGCATTTTCACCATAAACAACTTGTTCAACAAAAGTACTCATAACAAACTCATAGCTTGTAAATTCTTGCTTACTTATTTTATTGTTTCTATCCCATAAAAAAGATGATAAGAAAACAATTGATAACATTATAAAAATAATTATAACTTTAAATTTATCTGGCAAATTAAAAATCTTCCTAATCATATATACCTCACTCTATATAAATATAATATTAATATTTAGTAAATCTGTCAAGCACATAATTAATATATATCTAAATAATTATAAAATTGTAAAATTATTTCTTTTTTAACCCATTATTTCTTTTTAGTATTGACATTATGTTTTTTATGTAATACAATTACACGAAAAACAAAATAAATTTTGGAGGAATATTTTATGAAAAAGTTAATCACAATGTTCGCAGCTTTAATTTTAGTTGTTGCACCTTTAAGCGGTTGTTTTAATAACAAAGACAATTCAGATGCTGACAACAACAACACTAACGATACAGCTAAGAACGAATTTAAAGATGGCAAATATATGGCTGAAGGAGCATCAGATGACGGTTACGGTTTTACTCCATTTTTAGAAATTGAAGTAAAAGATGGTAAAATATCTGATGTTATCTTTGACTATAAAGACAAAGATGGTGCTTTAAAATCTGCAGATAGTAGCACACATGCTGCTGGTTTTGAAAAAGAAGCAGGGATGAAAACAAAAGAAGTATTAGAATCTTTATCAGATCAATATTCAAAAAGTTCTGATATAACTACCATTAAAAAAATAACTGGAGCTACAAGAACAAGCGACAAATTTGTAAAAATGGTTGAAGCACTAGAAGTTAACATTAAATCTGGTAATAGCGAAAAATTAATGGTAACACTTTATTAATAGTTTTATATTGTTAGTAAAAATCATATAACTAAGTTTAGTTATATGATTTTTTTTGTATTTTATTGAAATATTGTAAAGTGAATTATCATATAATAATATTGACATAGTATGGTCAATATTATATAATATTGACATAGATAATAATTTAACATTTTTTGGAGGAATATTTTATGAAAAAAATTATAGCAATGTTTGCAGCGTTATTATTGGTTATAGTCCCTTTAAGTGCTTGTGGAGGTAATTCAAACTCTTCATTTAAAGACGGTAAATACACAGCTGAAGAGGCAACTAGAGATGATAACGGTTGGTTGGGTTTTGTAGAAGTTGAAGTTTTAGATGGTAAAATATCTGAATTGAAACTTGATTACAAAAATGTAGACGGCAAATTAAAATCTGAAGATGCTGAATATAACGAATCCTATAAAGCAGCATCAGGTATTTCTACTATAGAAGGAGTAACACAACTATCTGACCAATACAAATTAAACCCAAAATCTGAAGAACTTAAAAAAGTAACAGGTGCTACATCATCAACAGATCTTTTGAAAACTCTTATGTCTGATTTAGAAATAAATATGCAAGATGGTAACACAGACAAAATTGTTGTTGATACATCAAAAAAATAAACTTAATATTTAAAAAAATAAAAAACAGGACATTTAGTCCTGTTTTTTCTATTCTTCCAACAGCATAAAATAAATTTCAGTCTTATCATCTAAATCTTGTTTTAATACTTGTAATTTATTAGTATAATCTTGTAGTTTTTGAAAATCTGTATATATTAATTCCGTCTCTATAAGTTCTTCTATTTTTTTAGCTTCTTCTTCTATCTTTTCTATCTGATCTTCAAGTTTTTTTATTTTTTGCCTTTTTTCAGCTCTTTCCCTTTTTTCAGCTTTATTATTATATTTTTTATTATTTATCAAACTAAAATCTTCATCACCTTTTTTTTCTTCTTTATTTTTATTATTTGTTAAATAATCCATATAAACATCAAACCCATCGAATATTTTAGATGTCTTATTATCAAATTCAATAATTTTATTACAAACACTAGATAACAAGTATCTATCATGCGATACAAAAAGCAAAGTACCATCATACCTTTTCAACGCATCATCTAATATCTCTCTAGTATATAAATCTAAGTGATTTGTAGGCTCATCTAAAATTAACATATTAGTGTATTGTAACATTAGTATACAAAATGCTAATTTGCTTTTTTCACCACCAGATAAAACAGATATTTTTTTAAAAACATCTTCTTTAGAAAAAAGTAAACGAGCCAAATAATTTCTAATTTCTAAGTCTGTCAAATTATTAAAATCTTTTTTCAGTTGCTCAAAAACAGTCAATGTATTATCTAATTGACCTTGCTCTTGATCAAAATATCCAAGCAAAACATTTTTACCGAAATCTATTTTACCGTTATTTTTACTGTGTTTTCCCACAAGCATTTTTAAAAATGTTGACTTACCACATCCATTATTTCCTACAATGGCTATTTTGTCACCTTTTTCAATATTAAAATTTAAGTTTTCTAATAAAACTTTATTTCTATCATCATTTTTTATAACAACATCAACATTTTCTATCTTCAAAACATCTTTATAAGGCATTACAGCAACGTTAAATAACATATCTGCTTTTTTAACATAATTATTTGGATTTTCTAATTTATCCATTTTTTCTAAAGTATTACGTCTGCTTTGTGCCATCTTAGTTGTTGATGCTCTCGCTAAATTTTTTTCTACATATTCAGAAAGTTTTTTTATTTCTTTTTGTTGCTCTTCATACAAAAAATTTTGTCTTTTACCTTTTTCTTCTTTTAAAGTAATATATTTAGTGTAATTCCCTTTATAAATTTCCAAAGTTTTATTTTCTAGTTCATATGTCAAATTTGTTACTTTATCTAAGAAAAACCTATCATGAGAAACAACTACAACAGAACCTTTATAATTTATCAAAAAAATTTCAAGCCATAAAAGTGTCTTAAAATCTAAATGGTTTGTCGGTTCATCTAACACTAAAATATCAGGGTTAGACAACATAAGCAAGCTAAGCGATAGCCTTGTTTTCTCTCCTCCAGATAAAACAGATATTTTTTTACTGTAATCATTTTCTGAAAAACCCATTCCAGATAAAACTCTATCTATCTTATACTCAACGTTATATCCACCATTTTGTTCAAAATAATTTTGTAAATTACTGTACTCCAATATTTTATCTTTGTACCCATCACATAAATTAGCTATATCTTCATTTAAAGTTTTCAATTTTTTTTGAATATCATCTAAAAAATTAAAAACATCTCTAGATTTACTATAAACAGTATCATCGTCATTAAAATTTAAAGCTTGTTTTAAATACCCAATTTTAACGTTCTTACCAGTATGAATATTCCCAGTATAATGGTCTATTTCTCCAGTAATAATTTTTAACAAAGTACTTTTACCTGCACCATTTATACCAATAATTCCAACTTTATCTCCAGTATTTATATTAAAATTGACGTTTTTAAAAACATCATTTTCACCATACGAAAAAGTTACATTTTCAAAAGATATAACCATAATAAAACCTTTCACATTAATTTCAAAAAAATTAAAATCTAACATTTATTCAAAAAATTAAAAACCGCTTAGCGGTTTTTAATTTTAATATTTATTTTTTAAAGTTACTTTGCAAATAGCTAAAGATAAAAAACAAGCCAATAAAACCTCAAGAAAACTATTTAAAGTAATAATTGTTAATATTACATCTTTAAAGGGTATCTCTCTAAAAAATAAGCTTAAAGATCCTAAAACCATTAAAGTATGTAGAACTGTAGATAATAAAGCAACAGAAACAATATTAACACTAAAATTAGTTTTTAATTTTTTCAAAAATCTAAATAAAATAGCAATAATAAAACCAAAAATCACTCTAGTTCCCACACTCATAATAAAAGACTTTAAAGGATATCCACTTAAAAATGGTGAAAACAAAATATCTATAGGTGAAACCGCAAGAAATGTTGCCCTTACCATAGATAAGATACCAAAAACTCCTCCTAAAACAGCACCATATTTAGGCCCCATTGTAATTGATCCAATAATAACAGGTATATGTAAAACAGTAATAGCAACAGGTGGCACTATAATAAATCCTAACGGTGTAAATGCTAAAATAGCAAGTATAGCCGATATAATAGACACTTGTACTAAATCTTTAGTTTTTTTAAATGAATATTTCATAATACTCCTACTGTTGCTCATTTAAGATGCAACGTAAACAATGCATATATAATTTTTATCTAACAGGTCAATATTATAATAATTATTGCCAATAAAAAATAATATACTATATATTTTTATAATATAAATCTATAAGACCATTTAAAATTAAATTTTTATCATAAATTAATTTTTCTTCACAATAAGGTAAAATTGACGAAACTAACCCACCACACCCAATTACTGTAACATTATCACCTAAAACTTTTTTGTATTTTTTAACCATACCATCTATGGTACAAGCCGTGCCTAAAACAACCCCAGACCTCATACAATCTATAGTATTAGTACCAATAGTGGTAATATCACCTTTCGCTTCAAGAGAAATGTAAGGTAATTGTGCTGTTTTACTTATTAATGCATCTAAAGATACAGAAACACCTGGTATAATAGAGCCACCTAGTAAGTTTTTATTGCTGTCTATAGCAGTAAATTTGGTAGCAGTTCCTAAATCCACAACAATAGCAGGTAAGCTATATCTACTAATTACACCAACAGCAGTACATAAAAGGTCAGACCCTAATTGAGCTGGGTTATCAATCTTAATGTTAACACCGGTTTTAATTCCTGGCTCGACCATAATAATTTTAATATCATGTATAATCTTAATAGCATCCTTAACAATATAAGATATTTGCGGAACAACAGAAGATATAATACACCCTTTTATGTCTTGAATGTTTATCCCACTAATGTCTAAAATGTTTTTAATACTATAAGAGTACTCAAACTCAGTTTTGTTAGTATCAGTACATAACCTAAAATCAAACTGTAACTCTTTTTGCTGATATCCACCAATCACAATATTAGAGTTACCAATATCTATAGCTAAAACCATCTAAGGTCTCCTTAAACTATTTAATAAAATCTTTATACATCATACTAGGTTGTACAGACTCATTATTTTGATACTTTCCACTTTTATATTCATCATATTCACCTTGTATTGTGTGATAATAAATTTGGCAAAGCTCAACATTTTTATAAATTTTTATTGGTTGTACACAATGTATTTCCAAGGTCCAATAACCACTAAACCCAACATCACCAAACCCTGCCGTTACGTGAATATAAAGACCTAACCTACCTACAGATGACCTACCCTCAAGCATTGGTACAAAGGTTTTAGTTGTTGTTTTTTCTAATGTTCTTCCTAAATATAATGTACCTGGGTTCAAAATTAACCCATCATCTGGTATTATAATTTCTGTACACTTATTTTCAGACTTCATGTCAAGTAAATTATTTTCATAAACTAAAAGTTTATCATGTAACCTTAAGTTATAGCTATTAGGGTTCAAACATTTAAAATCAAAATCAGAAATTTCGATGTTACCCAATTCAATTTGTTTGACAATCTCTTTGCCAGATAAAATCATAAAATACACCTCTTCATTTAACTGACTATAATTATACCAAAAAAAATATGCTATGACAATAAAATAATTACATTTAAGTATAAATATAATTATTAATGTTTACATATATATAACATATATTTTAATTTATATGTTATAATTAATTTGAAAAATTTATTTATAAGGATAATTATGCAAAAAAAAATAAGAAAACGACATTTTAATAGAAATATAAATATATATTTAAATACAAGCAAAAAATTCAACAAAAAATTCACAATAGTATTTTTATTTATAGTACTAATAGTCTCAGTAATTTTTGTTGTAAATACATCACCATCAAAAGACTATGTATCTCCTCAAAAAATAAACGGCATACCTATGACTGTCGATTTTTTATCTGAATCACATCCATTTAGACCAAATAAAGAAAGACGAGTAAAATACATAGTAATTCATGAAACGGCCAATTTAAGAGCTGGATCTAATGCAAAACAGCATAATGAGTATATTCAAAAAAATACTGAGCGTGAAGTTTCTTGGCATTATACAATTGATGATAAAGAAATTTACCAACACCTACCAGATAACGAGGTCGGTTGGCACGCAGGTGACAAATTAAATATTGATGGCGGAAATTTAAATGGTATAGGCCTTGAGCTTTGTGTAAACGAAGATGGTGATTTTGAAAAAACAAAAGATAACGCTGCATCCTTAGTTGTATTTTTAATGAAACAACATAATTTAAGCATAAACTCAGTAAAACAACACCATGACTTTTCAGGTAAAAATTGCCCATCAATTATGCGTATAAACAACGAATGGGATGATTTCATAAAGTTAATAGAAAGCAAATTATAATTATATAAATAAAAAGCAGGTGTATCTACCTGCTTTTTATTTATATAATTAATCTCGTTTAAACCCTAACCCTAAAACTTCACTTGTTTTTGTCACAATAACAAAAGCATTTGGATCAATTGCTTGAATTGCATTCCTCAATGATATATAGCCTCTATTACTTACAGCACAAAGTAATAAATCCCTGCCTTCTTTAGAGTAACCACCTTTTGAATTAATCAAAGTTACACCTTTACTAAGTGTTTTCGTTATATACTCCCTAATTTCATCTGATTTATTTATAGAGTTTATAATAATCATTTTGCCTTCATCTACACCATAAATAATCTTATCGATAACAAAAGCAGATACAACTCTAAAAACTATAGCATACATAGCTGAGTTTATGCTTTTAAAAATATAAACAGATAAAGATATAATAAATATATCTATAGTCATAACAAGTTTACCAGTTTTAAAATGAGGTTTAAATTTTTTAACAATTAAGGCTATTGTGTCAGACCCTCCACCAGAGCCATTACGCCAAAAAATTAAAGCCGATCCTATTCCAGTGATAATACCTCCAAAGAGCATTGCTAAAATCAAATCTTCATTATAAATAGGTACATCTTTTAAGACAATATCAAAGCAAAATGTAAATGAAACTATCGATATTAAAGTTTTAATAACAAAAATTTTACCTAATAAAAACAAAGCAAAAATTAAAAGAGGTATATTAATAAATAATGTAATTGCCCCAATTGGTAAATTGCTAATATAGTTCACCATTACAGCAATACCAGTAGCACCACCTGGAGCAATATTATTTGGCGCAATAAAAACTTTTAAAGCAAGTGCATAAATAAGGTTGCCAATTACCATAAAAATACAATCTATTAAAAATTTTTTATAATTTATTTTATCTTTCAATTATCTTCACCTCTATTTACATTATCATAAATATAACTAAAAATATATTGTAGCCTATCATCATTTTTAGTTAAATATAAATAAGCAAAAAGGCACTCAAGCCCTGTAGCCAACTTATAC
>JBOFNA010000101.1:0-2840 GCA_051658665.1 Oscillospiraceae bacterium | reverse complement strand
ACCAGTTGCAACTGTACCCCTACCTGTAATTGTAAAAACATCTTCAACAGGCATTAAAAATGGTAAGTCTGATTTTCTTTCTGGTGTTGGTATGAATTCATCAACTGCAGCCATTAATTCTAAAATTGGTGCATATTTTGCGTCACTAACATCATCGCCAGCTTCTAATGCTTCTAATGCTGAACCTTTGATAATTGGTGTATCATCACCAGGGAAATTATACTCACTTAATAAATCACGTATTTCCATTTCAACTAAGTCTAATAATTCTGGATCATCTACTTGATCAGCCTTATTCATAAATACAACAATATGAGGTACCCCTACTTGTCTTGCTAAAAGTATGTGCTCTTTTGTTTGCGCCATTGGTCCGTCTGTTGATGCAACAACTAAAATCGCGCCATCCATTTGTGCAGCACCTGTAATCATATTTTTAACATAGTCAGCATGTCCTGGACAGTCAACATGTGCATAATGCCTGTTATCTGTTTCATACTCAACATGTGAAGTATTAATTGTAATACCTCTTTCTCTTTCTTCTGGTGCATTGTCAATTTGGTCATATGCCATAAATTGAGCTCCACCTTTTATACCTAATGTTTTTGTAATTGCTGCTGTTAATGTTGTTTTACCATGGTCAACGTGACCAATTGTACCAATGTTTACATGTGGTTTGTTTCTTTCGAATTTTGCTTTTGCCATTTTAATATCCTCCCCTTATTTTTTTAAGTTAAAATACATTAATTTTATTTTATCAAATTTTTAAATAAATTTCAATAATAAAAATTATTCTTCAGATTTTACTCTTGTAGACATAATTTTTTCTGCTATAGATTTAGGAACATCTATATAATGACTAGGTTCCATTGAGTATTGCCCACGTCCTTGTGTCCTTGATCTTAAATCTGTTGCGTACCCAAACATTTCTGATAAAGGTACTAGTGCATTAATTTGTTGTGAACCTGGTCTTGCTTCCATACCTTGAATTTCTCCACGACGTGAGTTAATATCTCCAATTACATCGCCCATATAATCTTCAGGTACTATAACTGCAACCTTCATAATTGGCTCTAAAATAACTGGGTTAGCTTTTCTCATTGCTTCTTTAAACGCCATTGATCCAGCTATCTTAAATGCCATCTCTGATGAGTCAACATCATGGTATGAACCATCAAATAATGTTACTTTAATGTCTACAACTGGATAACCAGCTAAAACTCCTGTTTGCATTGCACCTTTTATTCCTTGGTCAACTGCTGGAATATACTCTCTCGGTACAGATCCACCAACTATAGCATTTATAAACTCGTAACCTTTGCCTGTCTCATTTTGTTCTAACCTGATTTTAACATGACCATATTGTCCACGTCCACCAGATTGTCTTGCATATTTTTGATCAACTTCTACGTTACTTCTTACTGTTTCTCTATATGCAACCTGAGGTTTACCTACATCTGCTTCTACTTTAAACTCTCTTAATAACCTGTCTACAATTATTTCAAGATGTAATTCGCCCATTCCTGCAATAATTGTTTGACCTGTTTCTTCGTCTGTGTATGTTTTAAATGTAGGATCTTCCTCTGAAAGTTTTGACAGCGCAATACCCATTTTTTCTTGGCTTGTCTTTGTCCTTGGCTCAATCGCAACCCTTATAACAGGGTCTGGAAAATCCATTGACTCTAGTATTATTGAATGTTTAGGGTCACATAATGTGTCCCCTGTAGTTACATTTTTTATACCAACTGCTGCCGCAATATCTCCTGCATAACAAACATCTATATCTTGCCTATGGTTTGCATGCATTTGTAAAATACGTCCAATTCTCTCATTGTTGTTTTTTGTTGAGTTTAAAACTGTTGAACCAGCTTTAACAAGTCCTGAATAAACTCTAAAGAAACAAAGTTTTCCAACAAATGGGTCTGTTGCAATTTTAAAAGCCAAAGCTGAAAACGGCTCTTCATCTGATGATGCTCTTTCGCTTTCTTCCCCAGTATCTGGATCTACCCCTTTTATTGATGGTACGTCTGTTGGTGCTGGCATATAATCAACAACTGCATCTAATAATTTTTGCACGCCTTTGTTTTTATAAGCTGAACCACAGCAAACAGGTATAATATCATTTGCCAATGTCGCTACACGAATACCTAGCTTTATTTCTTCTAAAGATAGCTCTTCGCCTTCTAAATATTTCATCATTAGCTCTTCGTCTGTTTCAGCAACAGCTTCTACTAATTTACTTCTATACTCAGTGGCTTGCTCTTTATATTCGTCAGGTATTTCTTCTATTGAAACTTCAACACCCTTATCATCTTTATAAAAATAAGCTTTCATTTCAACCAAATCTATCAAGCCTTTATAATCATCTTCAGCTCCCATAGGTAATTGAATAGGAATGGCATTGCATTTTAACCTGTCAAGCATCATATTTATAACGTTGAAAAAATCTGCACCCATAATGTCCATTTTATTTACAAACGCCATTCTAGGAACTTTATATTTATCCGCTTGTCTCCACACTGTTTCTGATTGAGGTTCAACCCCACCTTTGGCACAAAAAACTGTAACAGAACCATCAAGCACACGTAAAGAACGCTCTACTTCTACTGTGAAATCAACATGTCCTGGTGTATCTATTATATTAATACGATGATTGTTCCAAAACGCAGTTGTAGCGGCTGAAGTAATTGTTATGCCTCTTTCTTGCTCTTGCTCCATCCAGTCCATTGTTGCTGTGCCTTCATGAGTATCTCCTATTTTATGTGTTTTACCTGTATAAAATAAAATTCTCTCTGTTGTAGTTGTTTTTCCAGCATCAATATGAGCCATTATACCAATGTTAC
>JBOFNA010000100.1:0-2813 GCA_051658665.1 Oscillospiraceae bacterium | reverse complement strand
ATCAATTTTCAAATGTTATTTGTTTAGGCGAGAGGGATTGCTCTATACAGAGAAAAAACCAGAAATTAATTGAAGAAAGCCCTTCCATCTTTGTAGATGAAAGGGTCAGAAAAAATATGATAGATGTATGTAAAAAAGCTGTTTTATATATAGGATATGAAAATGCTGGAACAATAGAATTTTTATATGATAAAAATGGCAACTTTTATTTCATGGAAATGAATGTAAGGTTACAAGTTGAGTACCCTGTTACAGAAATGGTTACTGGTATCGATTTAATAAAATGGCAAATAAAAATTGCAGCAGGTGAAAAACTAACAATTAATCAAAAAGATATCAAGTTAAATGGTCATTCTATAGAGTGTAGAATTAATGCGGAAAGTCCTTCAAACAATTTTTCGCTAAGTTGTGGTACAATAAAAACGTTGAGAATACCAGGTGGTGCATTTATAAGGTTTGATAGCTTTATTTATGAAAATTATGAAGTTAAACCTTATTATGACTCTATGTTGGCTAAACTTATTGTACACGGAAACACAAGAAAAGAAGCGATAGATAAAATGGCATCTTCCTTATCTGAGTTAGTTATTGATGGTGTTGATACTAATATAAATTATCATTTAGATATAATTAAAGATGAAGATTTTATAAAAGGTGATTTTTATACAAATTTCATTAATATTAAAGAAAGTCAAAATCAAATAATTAATAAACCTTGTAAGTTAAAATAAGGTAAAAAAATTGCAGAAGACTATTTTTAATAGCTTCTGCAAAAATTATATAGCACGAGTTACTTTGTTTGATCGTAAGCAACGGGTGCAGGCATGAATGTGACAAGGTGAACCATTAACGATAGCTTTTACTCTTTTAACGTTAGGTTTCCAAGTTCTGTTTGATCTTCTATGTGAGTGAGAAACTTTTATACCAAAAGAAACTCCTTTATCACAAATATCGCATTTTGCCATTTATAGCACCTCCCAACTAAGGTTTAAAAATTCTAACAGAATTATATTATCAGAATTTAAAATAAAAATCAAGTTTTTTTAAAAAAAATAGGTGATTTTAATATGTGGTTTTTATTGTATATAATACTTTAATATGATAAAATTGGTAATATTAAAATAACAAGGAGCTTAACAACAATGAATATAATTAAGGAAAAAAGCTACTATAAAACATTAGTTCGAATAGCTATACCAGTAGCTTTGCAAAACTTGATAAGCTTTAGTGTTAATATGATGGATACATTAATGCTAGGTAATTTAGGGCAATTACAATTGTCATCAGCAGCATTAGCTAACCAAGTATTTATGTTTTTTAGTGTTATATGTTTTGGTTTAGCCTCTGGTGGGTCTGTTATTGTTTCTCAATATTGGGGAAAAAAAGACTCAGAGTCGGCATGTAAGGTTATGGGGATATCTTTAAAGCTTATGACTTTTTTAGTTTTGTTTCTTATAAGTGTAATTTTCTTTTTTCCAGAAAACATTATGTCTATTTATACAAATGATGCTGAAATAATAATAGAAGGTGCAAGGTATTTAAAGTTAAACTCATTATCTTTCTTTTTTTATGGCTTTGCCAGTACATTTATTATCTCTCTAAGGGGTATTGAACAAGTAAAAATTTCGATTTATATATATGGAGTATCAGTCTTTATAAATATATTTTTTAACTACGTTTTTATATTTGGCAAATTAGGGTCACCACATTTCGGCATTGTAGGTGCAGCTATGGGTACATTGATTGCTAGGGTTTTTGAATTTGCTATGATTATTTTATATATAACAAAATTTGAAAAAGTTTTAAATTTTAAATTTAAATATATAATGAAAAATGATAAAGAGTTTTTAAAGAAATATTTTAAAACAAGTTTAC
Organism: Oscillospiraceae bacterium; assembly: GCA_051658665.1. Lineage (GTDB taxonomy): Bacteria > Bacillota > Clostridia > Oscillospirales > Ruminococcaceae > JBOFNA01. The sequence goes on along the minus strand of JBOFNA010000100.1, from coordinate 938 downwards.
CGGTTGTTTTAAATGAAATTTTGTGGGGGTTAGGCGCAAGTACACACGCTGTAATTATAGGCAGGCTAGGGCAAGTTTTTGTGGCAGCCAATAGCATTAATAGTATTATGCTACAAATGGGAATATTTTTTATAATAGGTATAGGTAATGCAGCGGCTGTTATTACAGGTAAAATTGTGGGGTCGGGAGATTATGAAAAAGCTAAAACAAGCGCAAGAACATTACAACTTTTAAGTGTTGTAGCAGGTGTTTTTGGTGGGTTATTTATTATGGTTTTTAGAAATATTTTAGTTTCTTTTTATAATGTTGAGCCGGATACTAAAATATTAGCGAAAAATATGATGATATTAACAGCAGTTATAATATTTTTTATATCTATGGAGCTAATATCTAATATAGGTATTTTAAGAGGCGGCGGAGATACAAAGTTTGTATTTTTTGTAGATGTTTTCTTTATGTGGACAATAGCTATACCAATTGGGGCATTTGGGGCATTTGTTTTAAATTGGAACCCATTGTTTGTTTACCTAGCATTAAGGTTAGATGCACCTTTAAAAGCTCTATTTGCAGCTCTTAGAATAAAAAGTGGGCTTTGGATTAAAGATGTAACTTTGGAAAAAATTGAAATAACACCAAAAAATTAAAAATATTTAATTGACAATATTAATTAAGTGTGATACAATTAAGCCATAAAGATTAGAATATATTAGATAAAAGAAGCATAGGTTTGTATTTAGCTGTTATATTACTATTTTAGTTTTACATTTTATCATTCCAAGGGTAGGCTTGTTTACTTTTATATTTAGTTATCTTTATTCAAATATTCATTATTTAACTAGACGTGCCTATGTAGCTTAAAACAGAGCGTTGTAAAAGTAGAACAAAGGTGTAGGTGTTAGTCCTGCCACAGGCGAAATAACAAAAAGCGAGGTTCGATA
>JBOFNA010000099.1:0-13665 GCA_051658665.1 Oscillospiraceae bacterium | reverse complement strand
AGTAATGGGTAAAAGGGGTTTTGATACATTAACATATGGACCATTAAAACCTGTTGGACTAATAGATGAAAGAGTAAATGTGAAGTCTTTTGCAGTAGTGCAACTTAGAAAAGAAAACAAAAGTGCAACCATGTATAATTTAGTTGGGTTTCAAACTAATTTAAAATTTAGCGAACAAAAAAATGTTTTCACTAAAATACCAGGGCTAGAAAATGCGGATTTTTTAAGGTATGGTGTAATGCATAGAAACACATTTATTAATTCTCCTAAATTATTAACAAAACATTTAAATTTAAAAGATAATAATAAAGTATTTTTTGCGGGCCAGATAACAGGAGTAGAAGGGTATACAGAATCGGCAATGTGTGGGATGATGGCGTCTTTAAATGTTTTATCTATTATAAAAAGTGGAAAAGGTGTTGTTTTACCTAAAACTACGATGATGGGTGCGTTAATACATCATATAACAGATGAAACTGTTTCTAATTTTCAGCCAATGACATCTAATATGGGCGTTTTACCTTCGTTAGAGGAAAGGATAAGAGATAAAAAGCTAAGATATGAAAATATATCCAAAAGATCATTAGAGTTTGATTTTGAGCAGTGGAAAAGGAGTGTTTTATGAAAATTATAGTAGATGCAATGAGTGGAGATAATGCTCCTTTAGACATAATAAAAGGGTGTATTATTGCACGAAAAGAGTATAATATAGATATTTTACTAGTCGGTAATAAAACAGAAATAGAAAAATGCTGCAAATCGAATAATTTAAACATCGATGATTTTGAAATAGAGCATTGTGAAGATGTTATGAAAATGGAAGATGTACCTACAGAGTTATTAAAAAGCAAAAAAAAATGCAGTATGGCAGTAGCATTTAATTTATTAAATGATGGAAAAGGAGAGGCAGTTGTTTTAGCAGGTAATACAGGTGCTGTTTTAGTTGGTGGCACATTTATTATTAAAAGAATAAAAGGTGTTAAAAGAGTTGCTCTGGCCCCGATAATACCATCATTTGGGGACCCGTTTGTATTAATGGATGCAGGAGCAAATATTGATTGCAGACCAGAGATGTTAAGTCAATTTGCTATTATGGGGTCTATTTATATGGAGAAAATTTTAAAAATAAAAAAACCTAAAGTTGGACTTTTAAATATTGGGGCAGAAGATAATAAAGGTAGAGATTTAGAAATAGAAAGTTACCAATTGTTAAAAAATGCAAATATTAATTTTTATGGAAATATAGAGCCTAGAGATATACCAATGGGTAAATGTGACGTTGTGGTTACTGATGGTTTTACTGGAAATGTTGCGCTAAAATTAATAGAAGGCATGGGGCTTTGCTTTGGAGATGTTTTAAAAAAAATATTTTTTAAAAATTTAAAATCCAAGATAGCTGCGCTAATGGTTAAAAATGATATTAAATATTTTAAAAGCAAAATGGATTATAAAGAGCAAGGTGGAGCTATTTTATTAGGTGTAAAAAAGCCTGTTATAAAGGCGCACGGTAGTAGCGATGAAAGAGCATTTAAAAATGCGATTAGACAAGCTGTTAACATGGTGACAAATAATGTTATAGAAGAAATTGAGAAATCTTTACAATAGGAGATTTTATGAAAAACATACAAGAAATAATAGGGTATAAATTTAAAGATATAAATATATTAAACAATGCTTTATGTCATTCATCATATGCAAATGAAAACAAAAAAAATATTAAAAATAATGAGCGCTTGGAGTTTTTAGGGGATAGTGTTCTTTCTATTTGTGTATCGGACTATATATATAATAATTTCAAAGACCTACCTGAAGGTGATTTAACAAGAATAAGAGCTGCTGTTGTTTGCGAAAAAGCTTTATTTCAAATTGCAGTTAAAAATGATATAGGTCAATTTATAAAATTAGGTAAAGGTGAAGAGATGACTGGGGGAAGAACCAGGCCATCTATTTTAGCTGATTGTATCGAGGCTATTATAGCTGCTATATATTTAGACGGTGGTTTTAAAAGTGCAAGAGCATTTGTAATGAGAAATTTAGAAGAAGATATGCTAAAATATAAAAATTGTGAAACTGAAGATTATAAAACAAAATTACAAGAAATAATACAACAAAATCCTGAAGAGGTAGTTGAGTATAATGTTACAAAAGAGTCTGGACCTGACCATGACAAATTTTTTGAAGTTGAAGTTAAGATAAACAATAACAGCGTTGCGAAAGGCACAGGTAAAAGCAAAAAAGAGGCTGAGCAAGAAGCAGCAAAGGACCTGTTACATTTAATGGGTGAGCTTTAAATTTTTCATCGTTTTTATAATCTCATTCATGTCTTTTATGGAGGTGTTATATGATATTAAAAGCTTTAGAGTTATTGGGGTTCAAATCTTTTCCAGATAAAACAAGGCTAACTTTTGATAAAGGTATGACAGCCGTAGTAGGTCCAAATGGAAGTGGTAAAAGCAATATTGGCGATGCTCTTTTATGGGTTTTAGGTGAGCAGTCTAGTAAAAATTTACGTGGAGATAAGATGGAAGATGTAATTTTTTCAGGCTCACAAGATAGAAAGTCAGTAAATATAGCGAAAGTATCTTTGTTTTTAGATAACTTAGATAGAGAGATAGAGATAGATAGTGATGACGTTGTAATTCAGCGTAAGCTTTATAGAAGTGGTGAAAGTGAGTATAAAATAAATGGTAGAAATGTAAGACTTAAAGATATTTATGAACTTTTTATGGATACTGGCATTGGCAAAAATGGATACTCTATGGTTGGACAAGGAAAAATAGCTGAAATAATATCATCAAAAGCGACTGATAGAAGAGAAATTTTTGAAGAAGCTGCTGGTATTTCAAAATTTAAGTATAGAAAAAAAGAAGCTGAAAGACAACTTTTAAAGACTGAAGAAAATTTAAATAGAGCGTTAGATATAAAGTTGGAGCTTGACGAAAGAATAGAGCCTTTAAGGGTAGAGTCAGATAAAGCTAATAAATTTTTGAAATTATCGGAAGAGAAAAAAACTTTAGAAATATCTTTGTGGATAGATGATTTAAATAAAATAAATATAAATCTACAAAAAGATAATAAAGAGGTTGATTATTTAAGTATAGATATAAATAACTTACAAAAAAAAATAGCTGAAAAAGAAAAAAGTTCTGAAGATATTTTTAATAAATCAAATTTATTATCTATGGAAATTACAGAAAAAAATCAAAATATTAGAGAAATAGAAGAGCAATTGAATAAGTCTATATCTAGAATAGCTGTATTAGAAAATGATATAGGTCATAATAATAAAGACCTAGAAAGATTGATTAATCAAAAACAAGAATTAACAATAAATAATGATAAGGTTAATGAAGATATAGACAAAGAAAAAAAAGAAATTGACGATATTAAAAATTTTTTTGATTTAAAATTTGCTGAACTTGAGGGTTTAAATAAAAAGGTTAACGAAATATTTTCATTTTTCAGTGAAGATGAAAAGTTGAAATTAGACTTACAAGAAAACATTAATAAAAAGATGCTAGACTTACTTAACAATAAAGCTTTAATAAATAGGTGTACAGAAAAAATAAAAGATAACGAAGAAAACTTGATAAAAATCAAGAGCAATGATTTAAATACTACAAAAACTATAGACAACATTAATAAAGAAATAATAGAACTTAATAAAATAATAGAAAAAATAAAATTAGATAAAGATAATAATATAAATATAATTAATGGATACAAAATAAAATTAGATCAAAAGCAAAATTTTTATAACGAACTTTTTAATAAACAAAATATTTTGAAAAACAGTGTATTTCAATTAAAAAGACGAATAGAGACAAATGAAAGTCTTGTAAAAAATATGGATGGCATTTATAGTAGTGTTAAGGCTGTAATAAAAGCAAAAGAAAATGGTCTAATAAGAGGAGTTTTAGGTACAGTAGGAGAACTTTTAGATGTTAAAGAAAACTTAACATTAGCAATAGAAATAGCGTTGGGAAACTCATTGCAACATATTTTAACTAAAGATGACACTTCTGCTAAAGATGCAATAAAATATTTAAAAAAAAGTAATGCTGGACGAGCAACATTTTTACCTGTTACTAATATTAAGTCTAATAATAAATTAGATAAACATTTATTAAGTGAAGATGATGTTATTGGTGTTGCAAGTGATTTAGTTAATTTCAATGAAGAGTATAGACATATTTTTAATATCCTACTAGGAAGAGTTTTAATAGTTAAAGATATAGAAACAGCAAACTTTATAGGTAAAAAACATACCTTTAAATTTAAAATTGTTACGCTTGATGGACAAGTAGTAAATGCTGGTGGCTCATTTACTGGTGGTAGTGCATTAAAAAGCAGTGGTATTTTATCTAGAAAAACTGAAATTACAAACATGAAAAATCTTTTACTTAAAGAAAGTGAAGAGTTGGAAAATGTAGATGATAATTTAAATAAAGAAACTATAGTTTTGGATGAAATAAAAAACAATATAAACAAAATTAATGATGTAAATGATAAGATCTTTTTTGATATTAAAAGTTTTGAGAATCAATTAAATATATTTAACAGTAATTTAGATAATATATTTAATACAAAATTAAATTTAGATAAACAAGTATTAAGTTTACAAAATGAAAATGAAAACTTAGAGAAACAATTAAATTTAAATTTGAAAACATCTTTTGATTTATCAAATGAAATAGATATTTTAAAAGAAAAACTAATAAACCTTGATGAGAACTATAAAGTTAAAATTTTAAAAAAAGAAGAATGTGCAGAAAACATTAAAAACTTACAAATTGAAATTGCATCTTTAGATAAAGATATAAATAACAAAACATTTAACCTTAACAAAACTATAGAATATTTAAAAGACACAAAAAGCAGTATTTTTACAATTTCAAAACAGATTAATGAGTTAGAAAAATTAAATTTACAATTAAAAAATGATATAAAAACTAATGGGGAATTAATAGAATCTTTTAAAGTTGAAAAACAAACAAACAAACAAGATATTAATGACATAATTACAGGTAAAAATAATTTAGAAAAAACAGTTGTAGATATAAGAAAAGAAATTAAAGTGTATTCAGAAAAAAGAGAAAATGTTTTAAGAGAAAAAATAAGACTTGAAGAAAGAAAGATATCTACACAAGAAAAGTACGATTTAATTATAGCTAAACTATGGGATGATTACGAACTTGCTAAATCTGATGCAAGTAAAATAGCAAAGACTGTTGATAATATTGTTTTACATAAAGGTAGAATTAATGAAATTAAAAATAAAATTAAATCTATGGGAAACATAAATGTTGGTGCAATTGAAGAATATAGGGTACTTAAAGAGAGGTACGATTTTTTAGCAATACATATTGATGATGTTACAAAATCAAAAATTGAAATTAAAAAATTAATAAATGAAATTACTGACAATATGACACAACAGTTTAAAAATATTTTTAATGAAATAAATATAAATTTTAAAAGAATATTTGAGGAGCTATTTGGAGGTGGATATGGGGAACTGATACTTACTGATCAGGAGGATATACTTTCATCGGGGGTAGATATTAACATTTGTCCACCAGGTAAGAATTTAAGAAATATTTCACTTTTATCAGGTGGTGAAAAGTCTTTTGTTGCTATTGCAATATATTTTGCAATATTTAATGTAAAACCGTCATCTTTTTGTATCTTAGATGAAATAGAGGCAGCGCTAGATGATGTTAATGTTATTAAGTTTGCTAAATACATTAAAAAATTATCATATAACACACAATTCATTGCGGTGACACATAGGCGAGGCACAATGGAAGAGGCAGATGTTTTGTATGGAGTAACTATGCAAAAAGAAGGTGTATCTAAATGCATAAAACTAGATTCACAAAGGGTTGATAAATCTTTTATTTAGGAGATGATTATGGGTTTTTTTAAAAAAGTTAGTCAAGGACTAAAAAAAACAAGAGAGTCTATTACACAACAATTTGATAATTTATCAAAGCATTTTTCAAAAATAGATGAAGATTTGCTAGAAGAACTTGAAGAAATTTTAATAATGAGTGATGTTGGTGTTGAAACATCTATGCTAATTTGTGAAAATGTAAGAAAAACTGCAAAAGAAACTAAATCTTATAATACAGATAACCTTAAAAATATAATAAATCAAGTCATCGAAGAAATAATGACTCCAGATACACCGATAGAAATGTCAGATGGGTTAACAGTGTTTTTAATAATTGGAGTTAACGGTGTAGGTAAAACAACAACAATTGGAAAATTAGCGGCAAAATATAAAAACGATGGTAAAAAAGTTGTATTAGCTGCAGCTGATACATTTAGAGCTGCGGCAATAGAGCAACTTGATTTATGGGCAAAAAGAGGGGGTGTTGATATAATAAAACATCACCATGGAAGTGACCCAGCAGCGGTCGTTTTTGATTCTATAAAATCAGCTCAAAGTAAAAAAGCAGATATTTTAATTATAGATACAGCTGGAAGGCTACATAATAAAAAAAACTTAATGGAAGAGCTGTCTAAAATAAATCGTATAATAAAAAAAGAGGCACAAGATAGTGTTGTACAAACATTTTTAATTTTAGATGCAACAACAGGGCAAAATGCAGTAAATCAAGCAAAACAATTTAGCGAAGTTACTGATATAAATGGCTTAGTTTTAACAAAATTAGATGGTACTGCAAAAGGAGGTATTGTAATATCTATAAAAAACGAGTTAAATATACCAGTTAGATTTATAGGTGTAGGTGAGGCTATTGATGACTTACAAGATTTTAACCCAAAAGATTATGTAAATGCATTGTTTGAAAAAGAGGTGTAATTTATGGATATTGTTTTAGCAACAAATAATCAAGGTAAAGCTGAAGAGTTTTTAAAAATGTTTAAAGACACGCCAATTAATTTATTAACTTTACAAGATTTAAATATAAAAATGGAAGCCGATGAGACAGGGACAACATTTGAAGAAAACTCAGAAATTAAAGCAATTGAAGCTTATAAGGTTATTAAAAAGCCGATATTATCAGATGACTCAGGGCTAATTGTTGACGCATTAAATGGACAACCAGGGGTTAAGTCGGCTAGGTTTTCTGGAGATAATGCTACGGACGAATCAAATAATAAATTGTTACTTCAACAAATGAGAGGTAAAGAAAATAGACAAGCTAGTTTTGTAGCAGATTTATGCTTGGTATTAGATGAAAAAACAATTTTTCATTTTGAAGGTAAATGCAAAGGTGAAATTGCTTTAAAAGAAGAAGGGGATAAAGGTTTTGGGTACGACTCGATATTTGTTGTAAATGGCGAAACTTTTAGTTCGATGAGCAAAAACAAAAAAAACAAAATAAGTCATAGATATATGGCGATGGTTAAATTAAAAGATAAAATAAAGGATATTTTAAATGAAAAGTAAAGATAGAGCATTTTTAAGAAAAGAAGCAAACTCAATAGAGACAATTTTATTTATAGGTAAACAAGGCGTAACAAGTAATATAACAGATGAAGTTAATCAAATGCTAAAAGCTAGAGAACTTATAAAAGGAAAAGTTTTAGATAATGCATTATCATCATCAAGAGCTGTTGCAAATGAAATTAGCGATACAGTTAATTGTCATGTAATACAGGTTATTGGTAGTAAGTTTGTTTTATATAAAAAGAATAAAGATATTTGTAAATATAAGATAGATTAAGGCGTTAGATGGATAAGATAATTGTTTATGGAGGTACATTTGACCCGATACACAAAGGTCATTTAAATTGTATAAATTATATTTTGAAAAAATATGATGGTTATAAAATATTTATTGTACCAAATGGTAACCCTCCTCATAAAATAAATAAAAACATTACAAATATTAAACATAGAATTAATATGATAAACCTTATAATTGAAAATTTAGATAATGTATTTTTATACACAGGAGAAACAAAGTTTAAAATAAATTATACAATAGATACATTACGAAGTATTGAAAAAAGTTACAATGCAACAGATATAAGACTATTAATTGGTTCAGATTCATTTTTAAATATAGAAACTTGGGATAGATATGAAGATATTTTGAAAAATTATAAATTAATTGTTTTTACAAGAGATATTTGTCATAAAACACAAGTGCAAAACAAATGTTTCGAAATGATAAATAAAGATATTAAAATAATAGATGATGATATTTTTGAAATTACATCCAGTTTAATAAGAAATGAAATAAAAAACAATTTATATAAAAATGAGTTTATTGATGAAAATGTCATAAAATATATTAAAGAAAACAATTTGTATAAGAAAAATTAAGGTGAGTTTATGGACAAACAAAAAATAGTAGAATATATTGAAGAAAATTTGTCAGAAAAAAGGTTTAATCATAGTTTAAAAGTTGCAGAAATAGCTGTAGAAATAGCTAAAAGGCATGGTGTTGATACTGAAAAATGTGAAATTGCAGGTTTGCTACATGACTGTATGAAAGAAAATAAATCAGATAATATGTTGCAATATATAGATGAGAGTGATATAATTTTAAAAGAAGATTTTATAAAATGCAAACAAATTTGGCATGGTTTTGCAGCAGGCGAGTTTATTAAACAAAAATTTTCAATAAAAGATATTGATATTATAAACGCTGTAAAATATCATACAGTAGGTAGAGTTAATATGTCAGATGTAGAAAAAACAATTTTTATGGCGGACTTAACATCTAACGACAGAAAACATACAGATGTACAAAAAATGAAACAAGAGATAGATAAAGATTTTAACGATGGTTTTAAATATACGCTTAAAAAAAGCATTTGTTATTTATTGTCTAAAGATATTTTTATCTATAAGCAATTAATAGATGCATATAATTTTTATCTATAAGTAAGGGGTAATAGAATGGCCATAAAAGAAAATACAAATAAGAAAATACGTAAAATAAAAAAGATTAGAATGGTAACATTTTTACTTACCTTATTTTCTGTGTTTTTTTTAGGCGTGTATTTTTTATTACAGTATAAACCTTTGGCAGGTGGAAGCAATGGTTTGAATATAAATTTAAGTAGCAATAAAAACAAACAAAAATCAGTTAATATTTTAGTCGCTGGTATTGACAATAATTCTGAAAGAGAAACTCAACTTTTGACAGATGTTCTTATGCTAGTTAACTTTAACTTACAAGATAGTAAAATATCTGTTTTGCAAATACCTAGGGATACATATGTAGGTAATGATTATCCAAGTGGTAAAGTAAATGCAATTTACAGCAGTGGTAAAGATAAAGAAAATAAAATAAATAATTTGTTAGATTATTTAAAAGAGTCACTAAAGATAGATATCAACCATTATATGACAGTTGATATGGATGGCTTTGTTAATGTTATAGATTCTATTGGTGGAGTTGAAATGGATGTACCATATAATATACCTAAGTACAACCTAGTTGACCATAAGATATCAATAAAAAAAGGCAAGCAAGTTTTAGATGGTAAAAAATCAGAAGTTTTCGTTAGGTATAGAGCAGGGTATGTAGAAGGAGATATTGGAAGAGTAAAGGCTCAAAGGGTTTTTATAAGTGCAATGGTTGATCAACTTAAAAATACAGGCATTAAAGGGATACCAAAGGTTTTATCTGCTTTAGATGATAAAGTGTACTCTGATATGTCAATTGGAGATATGACCAAATACGCACAGGCTGCAATGAAAGTAGACCTTGATGCTATAGAAATGCACACATTACCTGGTGAGTTTGCTAATAAAAATGGTCTATCATACTGGAGTGCACATAAAAAACCATTGGCGAAAATTTTAAATGATAATTTTAGACCTTTTAGTAATGTAGTTGAAGAAAAAGATTTAAAGATTATTGAAATAGCAAATACAAATAATCAATACAACCAAAATGGTAATAGCATAAGCGATATTTTAGATGGTGCGATACCAGGTAAAGATACAGTTTCAGATAAAAAAGAGCCTCAAGAAGAGGAGAAAAAGGAAACTACTAAAAAGTAGGTTCTAGAAGGGTATTATATGAATTCGATAGATTTGGCTAAAAAGATAGAAACAATACTAGATGAAAAATTAGCAGAAGAAGTAAAAATGATAGATGTAGATAAACTAACCACAATTACAGATTATTTTGTAATATCTACGGCTAAAAGTTCAACTCATGTTAGAGCTTTAAGAGACGAAGTTGAAGATGTTTTATCTAAAATGGGGATTGAGCCTTTATTTAAAGAGATAGCAGCATCAAATTGGGTTGTCCTTGACTACAATTCAGTTGTTTTGCATATTTTTGATGAAGAAACCAGAGATTTTTATAATTTAGAAAAACTTTGGGAAGATGCAGTTGTGTCGTTGTAAATTTATAATATTAAAAGTAAAGTAGATATAATGTATGGTTACATTATATCTACTATTTACATACAAAGGTTTTAAATAAATCTATAATAACAGGGAGTGTTTTATAATGAAATATAACTTTAAAGATGTTGAAAGCAAGTGGCAAAAATATTGGGATGATAACAAGACGTTTAGAGCAAGCAATGATTATAAAAAGCCTAAATTTTTTCCATTGGTAGAATTTCCTTATCCTTCAGGTCAAGGGTTACATGTAGGTCACCCGAGATCTTACACGGCGCTTGATATTATTTCTAGAAAAAGACGTCTTGAAGGTGAAAATGTTTTATTTTGTATGGGGTGGGATGCATTTGGTTTACCAACTGAAAATTTTGCTATAAAAAACAATATACACCCTAAAAAGGTTACAGAAGATAATATAAAAAATTTCAAAAGACAACTTAAGTCTTTAGGGTTATCATTTGATTGGAGCAGAGAAATAAATACAACAGATGCAAATTATTATAAATGGACACAATGGATTTTTTTACAACTTTTTAAAAAAGGTTTGGCGTATAAGGCTGAGATGAATGTAAATTATTGTCCAGACTGTAAAGTTGTTTTAGCAAATGAAGAAGTTATCTCAGGTAAATGTGAAAGATGTACAGGCGATGTTGAAAGAAAAGATAAAAGTCAATGGATGCTCAAAATAACTGATTATGCAGATAGACTGATTGAAGATATAAAAGAGCTTGATTATATAGAAAAAGTAAAAACATCTCAAATTAATTGGATTGGTAAATCAAAAGGTGCAGAAGTTTTATTTAGTACTAATATAGGTGCAGATATAAAAGTTTATACAACAAGACCAGATACAATTTTTGGTGTAACTTATATGGCGATATCACCTGAACATGATTTTATAACTAAATTTAGTGATAAAATTTCAAATATAGAAGAAGTCAAAGATTATGGAAAAAATGCAAAGAAAAAATCGGACTTTGAAAGAAGCGAGTTAGTTAAAGAGAAAACAGGCGTAAAACTTTTAGGTGTTAGTGCTAAAAACCCTTTAACTGGAGAAGATATACCTATATTTGTATCAGATTATGTTTTAATGAGTTATGGTACTGGTGCCATTATGGCAGTACCATCTCACGACGAGAGGGACTATGAATTTGCCGAAAAATTTGGTGTAAAAACAAAACAAGTTATAAATGGAAATGGACAAGAGCCTTATATTGGTGAAGGTGAAATTATAAACTCAGGTTTTATTAATGGCCTAAGTGTAGAAGAAGCGAAAAAAAGAATAATAGATTGGTTAGATAAAAACAAAAAAGGTAAAGAGAAAACTAATTATAAACTTAGAGATTGGATATTTGCAAGACAAAGATATTGGGGTGAACCAATACCTATTGTAATTTGTGATTGTTGTGGATACGTACCAGTACCTGAAAATGAATTGCCGCTTAAGTTACCAGAAACTAATATGTTTTTACAAACAGAAGATGGCGGGTCACCATTGGAAAGAATTGAAAGTTTTGTAAAAACAAGTTGTCCTGAATGCGGTAAAGCTGCAAGAAGAGAGACAGATACAATGCCACAGTGGGCAGGGTCATCTTGGTATTATTTAAGGTATGCAGACAATTTAAATGAAAATGAATTAGCAAGTAAAGATGCGCTTAATTATTGGTTACCAGTTGACTGGTATAACGGAGGGATGGAGCATACAACATTACATTTACTTTACAGTAGGTTTTGGCATAAATTTTTATATGATATTGGAGTTGTATCAACAAAAGAACCTTATAAAAAAAGAACTAGTCACGGTATGATATTAGGAGAAAATGGCGAAAAAATGAGTAAATCAAGGGGTAATGTTGTTAACCCAGATGATATAATATCAGAAAGCGGAGCAGATTCCATGAGGTTGTACGAGATGTTTATTGGCGATTTTGAAAAGTCAGCACCATGGAGTTCATCAAGCATTAAAGGCTGTGAAAGGTTTTTAGATAAGGTATACGGGCTTAAAGATATTTTAGTAGATGGTAATTTGTTTAGTGAAGAGCTAGAAGTTTCGTTTAATAAAACTATAAAAAAAGTAAGCGAAGATATCGAAACATTAAAATTCAATACGGCAATAGCTAGTTTAATGACATTATTAAATGATGTATATAATAATAAAAAAATAAACAAACACGAACTTAAAGTGTTTTTAATTTTGTTGAATCCATTTGCACCTCATTTAAGTGAGGAGATATGGCAGATTGAAATAGATGATAAAAAAACTATTACAGAAATAAGCTGGCCTAAGTATGATGAAAGCAAATGTATTGATAGTACAATTGAAATAGCAGTGCAAGTAAATGGTAAAGTTAAAGAAACTTTATTAATTAATTTAAATGAAGATAAAAACAGTGTATTATCAAAGTCTAAGATGCTTAATAAAATTAAATTAGAAATTGAAAACAACACTATTATAAAAGAAATATATGTACCAAATAAAATAGTTAATATTGTTATAAAACAACAAAAACTATTGACAGATTAACAAAAATATTATATAATATTTTTGTTATAAAAAATATGTAACTCCAGCCAAGTATGGAGGGAGGGGAAACAAATGGCAGAAATAAGGATTAAAGATAATGAATCTCTTGATAGTGCGTTGAGAAGATTTAAAAGACAATGTGCTAAGTCAGGTGTACTTCAAGAAGTAAGAAAAAGAGAGCATTATGAAAAACCTTCTGTAAAAAGAAAAAAGAAATCAGAAGCGGCACGCAAACGTAAATTTAAGTAAATTTAATCTATATGTCGTAAAATTAAAAGCGGGAACTCCCGCTTTTTTGTTTATACATAATTATAAAGGTGATATATGTCAAAATTAATACCCAATTATATTTTTGAGAATGTATATGATATTGATATAAATTTTTTAAAATATAATAATATAAGGTTAGCTTTAATAGATTTAGATAATACTTTAGCAAAACATAATTGTAAAGAAATAACTGAAGAAGTCAGAAATTGGTTAAATGAATTAGAAAACAATAAAATAAGTGTAATTATATTTTCTAATAACAATGAAGATAGAGTAAAAGTTGTAGCCAATGATTTGAATTTGGATTATATATATTTAGCAAAAAAACCTAGTAAAAAGTTTTATAAAAAGATTACAGATAAAATTAATATAGATAAAATTAATACAGCAGGAATTGGAGATCAAATTTTCACAGATGTTTTAGGAGCAAATAGATATGGAGTGATGTCTATTTTTGTGCATCCAATAGCTTCAGATAGAAATATTTTAATGAAAATCAAAAGAAAATTTGAACAAATATTTATAA
>JBOFNA010000098.1:0-1657 GCA_051658665.1 Oscillospiraceae bacterium | reverse complement strand
AACAAAAGCAAGATAGTAAATATATCTTGCTTTTGTTTTAGTGTCCTGCACCATAATCATTTATCTTAGACAATAAGTCTGACTCTGCATCTTTTATATCTGTAAATGCATCTGGCACTTTTCCAACTATAATAGTTTCTGCTATTATTACATTTGTATCTATATTTGACTCTGTTTTATACCCTGGTATATAAGATAACATGTTAATATTAATATTCAACATTATTTGATGTTTTGTTTGGTTAATACCAGCACTTATAAAGCTATGAAGAAGTTTACCGTTAACATTACCAGACGGAACAATAGTAAACCTTACATTTGGACCTTTACCTGATAAAATTTGCATTCCCACAAATGTTCCAAATGGTATGTTTATAGACTCATGAGATAATTGACTTAAATTTTCTGTTATTTCATCTACAATTTTAGCTCTTATAATATTAATTGCAATTGAATTAGTCTCAACAGCTACAATTTCACCTTCTTGATTTATTTTTATATCTACAAGTTTATCATAAGATAAATTTTCATTTAAAAAATAATTCGATATTGAATCATTAATAATTTTTGTAGATATATTATTAACCTTGTTTTTACTATAATTTTTAATTACTGGCCTCATCTTTAAATCTAGAAAAAACATTAATACACAAATAAAAATTAACATTATCAGTACTTTAAAAATTAATAAATTAACTTTTTTGTCTTTTAAAGATTTATATCGTAAAAATTTCATAAAATATACCTCTTAATATAGATTATGATATTTTATGAAAAAATTTACATTATTTAAAAATTTATATTATATTGATAACTCATGGGCTAAATCTACCGTTTCTTTATCAATAGTTTTTTTCATTGATAAAGCCTCCATTATATCATAACTTACTACGTCCATTTTATTTATAGCAACAACCTTATTATACTCACCTGCAATTAAAAGTTTTACTGCTTCATGTCCTAATTTACTCGCGTTTACCCTATCTAAAAGTGTTGGTGATCCACCTCTCTGAACATGCCCCAAAATTGTAACTCTTACGTCTATATCAATGTTTTTACTTACTTCATCAAATATATCCTTAGTTTTACCAACACCCTCAGCCACAACAACTATAAAATGTCTTCTACCTAATTTCATATTAGAATAAATTCTATCAATTACATCTCTTTTTATGTCAACCTCATATTCTGGTAAAAGTATTGCAGTAGCACCACACGCTATCCCTGTGTTTAATGCAATATATCCAGCATCTCTTCCCATTACTTCAACAATGCTACATCTTTGGTGAGATTGTGCTGTATCTCTTAATTTATCTACCATATCCATAGCTGTATTCATAGCTGTATCAAACCCTATGGTATAATCGCTACAAGCAATGTCATTATCTATAGTCCCAGGCACACCAATACATCTAATACCTTTTAAAGATAAAGCTCTCGCGCCCCTAAAACTACCGTCTCCACCAATAACAATTAAACCTTCAATTCCTTCTTCAATACAATTTTTAACAGCTTTATTTTGTCCCTCTTCTGTCATAAACTCTTTGGACCTTGCTGTATGTAAAAATGTTCCACCTCTATTAATAATGCCTGAAACACTCCTTATATTTAAAGGTTCAAAGTTTTTATTTAACAACCCCTCATATCCTGATTTTAT
>JBOFNA010000097.1:0-27201 GCA_051658665.1 Oscillospiraceae bacterium | reverse complement strand
GTTGGCTAGAGCATGCGGTTCATACCCGCAGTGTCGTTGGTTCAAATCCAACTGCCGCTACCAAAGCAAATAAAAAACAACCAGTAATACTGGTTGTTTTTTATTTTATGTTTTTATTGAAAAATCTAAAAAATTACTCTTTAACGCCATTCCAATAATCTGAATCTCTATTCCATTCAGCAAAATCTAAAATCTCAGGTGATGGGTAATCCACCCCTAAAATAGCAACAATATCGCCATTGCTATTATATATAGGTGCAAAAGCTGACCAACATAAATCATTTGTATCGTCGTCCCAAGCTGATCTTGCCGCTGCTGCATTTCCTTCCATAGCCTCTTTAAATTGTATTTCATACTCATATTCATTAAACCACTCATCAGGCTCAACAGACCCATCAACTGTTATGTTATAATATTCAGATTCAAGTTCTTTTGAGTATAAAACATAAACATAATAAGCACCACTTTTTTCCCTTATATCATCAAGAGTTACTTTCATTTCATTATAAATATCTTTGTCGTATATATCTTTAGTAGATGTATTGATAAGAGAAACATGTTTATCTCCAAAATCTCCATTTAATTGTTCTGAGTAATCTTCAGCAATTTTTATAACTTTATCTTTCACCTTGTGTACCGCTACTGGTACTTCTATTTTTTTATATTCACCATCATTATTAAAGCAACCTGTAATAATAAACATTAAAGCCACGAAAAAAATAAATACCCTTAATTTTCTAAAATTCTTTTTCATAAATACCTCCAAAATAAAATCCATTTGTTTACTAATTGTAACATAAATCTATTTTAAATCAATATTTAAAATAGATTTCGCACTTTATTTTTCATATAAATAATTGTAAAAACAAGAATAAAGTGTTATTCTTGTTATAGTTGTTTTTATCGAAAGAGGAAATTAAATGAATAATAGAGTTAATTTTTTAGATAACCTTAGAGCCATATCTCTGTTAAGTATGATATTATACCACCTTGTATACGATTTGCACTATATTTTTAACATCAACATTCCATGGGACGCTACAATAAATTATATTTGGCAACAAGCTACCTCGTGGACATTTATCTTAATTTCTGGCGCAAGTGTGAAATATAGTAAAAACGGTTATAAACGTGCAACGCAAATTTTTTGCATTGGTATGTCAATAACTTTTATAACTTATTTTTTTATGAGAAGTCAAGTTATATATTTTGGTATTTTGCATTTTATAGGTATTTCTATGTTTATTTTAACTTTTTTCAAAAAGTTTTTTAATAAAATAAATAAATACCTTCTTTTTGTTATTTCATTTTCCCTTTTCACACTAAGTAAAGGTATTTACAATGGTTTTTTAGGCTTTTTAGATACTCCTTTATTTTACTTGCCAAGACAATTTTTTCAAAGTACATATCTATTTATGTTTGGCCTACCTAATAAAAATTTTATATCTAGCGATTATTTTCCAATAATACCATGGATCTTTTTATATTTCACAGGCTATTTTTTATGGCAAATTATAGATACAAGTATCATAAATAATAAAATTTTGAATTTTGAAAATAAATTTATAGCTTTCATAGGGAAAAACAGCCTTATCCTATATATCCTTCATCAACCTATTATATACGGTCTTCTTTTGCTGATTTTAAATTAATTTTCATTAAAATCATTCACTATAATAGTGTTTTATGATCTTAACGTATTAAATATAATATTTATTTTATATAAATATATATAACCTTTTAAAAAAAAAATAAATTATCATTGACAATATAATTTTTATATATTATAATACTAAAGACACATAAATGACAATATATATTATGGCCCGTTGGTCAAGCGGTTAAGACACCGCCCTTTCACGGCGGTATCACGGGTTCGATTCCCGTACGGGTCACCAAAAAAATAATATGAGATGTATAAATTTTACTCTCATATTATTTTTTTTGATTTTTATTTGATATTTTATAAAAAATAAATTTTATAAGCTTTATTAACAATATATTATATATATTTTAAGACAGGTAATATTTAATTATCTGTCTTGAAATTGTTTAGCTATTTATGATATAATTTATTGTCGGTTTATATAGTAAGAAATAATAAGGAGACTATTATGTCCACTAACTATAGCAGTCCTTTTTCTGAAAGGTATCCAAGTAAAGAAATGAAATATCTCTTTTCTCCAGAAAAAAAATTTAAAACTTGGAGAAAACTTTGGGTAGCCTTAGCAGAGGCTGAAAAAGAACTTGGTCTTGATATAACAGACCACCAAATTAATCAATTAAAAGAAAACCAAAACAATATAAATTTTGAAGTGGCAAAAAAGAGAGAAACAGAGGTAAGGCATGATGTCATGAGCCATATCTACGCATATGGTGTGCAATGCCCTGATGCAAAAGGCATTATTCATTTAGGCGCAACATCTTGTTATGTCGGTGACAACACTGATATTATAGTAATGACTGATGCCCTAAACTTAATTAGAAAAAAGGTTGTTAATACAATATCATTAATGTCAAAATTTGCAGACAAATATAAATCTCTCCCAACTTTAGCTTATACTCACTATCAAGCTGCACAACCAACTACAGTTGGTAAAAGAGCAACTTTATGGATTAACGACCTTTTAATGGACCTTTATGATATTGATTATCTTCTATCAACTATTAAACTACTTGGCTCAAAAGGTACGACTGGTACACAAGCCTCATTTCTTGAGTTGTTTAATAGTGACCATAATAAATGTAAATTGTTAGAAATAAAAATTGCTGATAAAATGGGTTTTAATGGATGTTACCCAGTTTCTGGTCAAACATACTCACGAAAACTAGATAGCAGAATTATTAATGTGCTTTCAGGTATTGCCCAATCGGCTCATAAGTTTTCAAATGACATAAGGCTTTTACAACATATGAAAGAGATTGAAGAACCCTTCGAAAAAAATCAAATTGGGTCTTCGGCTATGCCTTATAAAAGAAACCCAATGCGTTGTGAGCGTATGGCATCACTTGCAAATTACGTAATAAGCGACGTTATGAACCCCGCTATTACCGCTGCAACTCAATGGTTTGAAAGAACTTTAGATGACTCAGCAAATAGAAGAATATCAATAAGCGAGGCATTCCTCGCTACTGACGGCATCTTAGAGCTATATATAAACGTTTGTAATGGACTTGTTGTTTACCCTAAAGTTATTGAGTCAAACCTTTTAAAAGAACTGCCTTTTATGGCAACTGAAAATATTATCATGAATGCAGTAAAATTAGGTGGCGACAGACAAGAGTTACACGAAAAAATTCGTATACACTCAATAGAGGCTGGACGAGTTGTAAAAGAGCAAGGAAAGCCAAATGACCTTTTAGAACGTATTTTTAGTGACTCAACTTTTAATATATCAAAAAATGCTTTGCAAGAAATTATGAAACCTGAAAATTATATAGGTAGATCTATTGAGCAAACAACTGATTTTCTTAACGATATAATAAACCCAATTCTATCAGAAAACCAACAACACCTTGGTATTACTGATGAAATTAATTTATAGGAGGACGACTTTATGGTTAAAGCAATAGTAGGCGCAAACTGGGGAGATGAAGGAAAAGGTAAAATTACAGATACCCTTGCAGAAAAATGTGATATAATAGTCCGTTTTCAAGGTGGCAGTAATGCTGGCCATACTATAAAAAACAATTACGGTAAATTTGCATTACATATGCTTCCATCTGGGGTTTTTTATGACCATACAACTAGTGTGTTGGGAAATGGCGTAGTTTTAAATATCCCAAAATTGATAGAAGAAATAAATAGCCTTACTGAAAAATCTGTACCAACTCCTAAGGTTTTAGTATCAGATAGGGCGCATATTGTAATGCCATATCACGTTTTATTGGACCAATACGAAGAAGAAAGACTTGGCGGCAAATCCTTTGGGTCAACTAAATCTGGTATAGCTCCTTGTTACTCAGATAAGTACGCTAAAATTGGTTTTCAAGTTAATGAGTTATTTATGACTGAAAATGAAATTAGAGAAAAGCTAGATAATATCTGTACTTTGAAAAATATTTTGTTTAAACATTTATATAAAAAACCTGAACTTATAGCTGACGACCTTTATAAAACTCTTATGGATTATAAAAATTTAATTAAACCATATGTTACTAATGTTTCTGTCTTTCTTCAAAAATCTATCAAAGAAGGTAAAAACATACTCCTTGAGGGTCAACTAGGTGCCCTTAAAGATACAGACCACGGTATATATCCAATGGTAACATCTTCTTCAACTCTTGCATCTTTTGCGTCTGTAGGTGCTGGCATACCACCTTACGAAATAAAAGAAATACTAACTGTTGTAAAGGCATACTCTTCAGCTGTAGGTGCTGGTGCTTTTGTTAGTGAACTTTTTGGAAAAGAAGCTGATGAGCTTAGGTTGCGTGGTGGCGATGGTGGCGAGTTTGGCGCAACAACAGGTAGACCTCGTCGTGTAGGCTGGTTTGATGCTGTAGCAACTAGATACGGGTGCAAAATACAAGGAGCAACAGAAGTTGCACTTACAGTAATAGACCCTTTAGGATATCTTGAAGAAATACCTATTTGTATTGGATATGATATTGACGGTACTAACCACAGCGACTTTCCTAACACAACATACCTATATAAGTCAAAGCCTATATTAAAAGTTTTAAAAGGTTGGAATTGTGATGTTACAGGCATCAAAGATTGGGACAAACTACCTATAGAGTGTAAAGAGTATGTAAACGAAATTGAAAGACAAATAGGTTTTCCAATAACTATTATTTCCAATGGACCTAGTCGAGAAGATGTAATTAGACGAACTCCGCTAATTTAATGCATCAAAATTAAATCTTAATTATAAAACTTTAGATTACTTAAATAGTTAATCTAAAGTTTTTTTTATTAGTTGAATTTATAATAATTAGACCAATACAAATCATAATTTTTTTTATTAATTCTATAAATACAAACTAATTTTATAGCCACCATCAAACTTCACCAATTTTTTATATTAATTAATGATTTTAGACCAATAGATTTTATACTTAAAAACTCTACCATTACCTATTACTTATATAACTAATGCTTTTTTATGAAAAAAACAAGACTATAAAGCAACTTATATATTGCTCTATAGCCTTATTTCTATAATATTGTCTAAACTATTAAACTTTATTACAAATTTATATTTATTTTATTATACTCTACTAGATTTTTATCATTTAAAAGTAAATATACACACCCTATAAATAAAAATATTAAAATGATATAACTAATATTATCAATATCTAATGAATATATAAATATTGCATTAAACTTTTGACCAATATCATAAAACACACTTTCCTCTGCTAGCTAACATTTTTTTACTATATATGTTTTTGTCAATATATAAAAATAATTTTATATATTGACTTATAAATATTAAAGTAATTTATGAAAAAGCATCTTTTATT
Organism: Oscillospiraceae bacterium; assembly: GCA_051658665.1. Taxonomy (GTDB): domain Bacteria; phylum Bacillota; class Clostridia; order Oscillospirales; family Ruminococcaceae; genus JBOFNA01. The sequence continues at coordinate 21,732 of JBOFNA010000097.1, read as the reverse complement.
TTATCAAAAAAACTTTTTTGTTTTTCGTAATGATTATCTCCTATTAATAATGTATCAAGTTTTTTAATTAAATCTTTTTGATCATTATTTAAATTTTTAGGTATTTCAACATTAATTTTAACATATCCGTCACCTTTACTTTTACCTCTTATATAAGCTACGCCTTTACCTTTTAGTCTGAAAACTGTCCCAGGTTGTGTCCCTTGAGGTATCTTATATTTAATTTTACCATCAACAGAAGGCACTACTATCTCGTCACCTAACGCTGCCTGTGCATAAGTTATTGGTATCTCGCACCAAATATCGTAACCATCTCTCTCGAAAATAGGGTCAGGTCTTACTCCCATAATTACAAGTAAATCTCCATTTGGTCCCCCGTTTGCCCCAATATTACCTCTTCCTTGTACACTTACAACTTGGTCATCATCAATTCCAGCAGGTATCCTAACATTAATTGCATTGCTTTTTGTAACTGTACCATTACCATTACAAGTCATACAAGGGCTTGTAATTATTGTACCTTTACCACTACAACGAGTACATGTTTTCGCTGTTTGAACAATTCCAAATGGAGTACGTTGACTAACCTTAACTTGCCCAGCACCACCGCATTCTGAACAAGTTTTTTTTGCTTTGTCTTTACTACCAGTACCATTACAATCGCTACAATTATGTAGGATATCTATTTTTATTTCCTTTTCACAACCATGAACTGCTTCCATAAACGATATTATAAGTTGTACTCTTAAATCGCTACCTTTTCTAGGCGCATTTGGGTTTTGCCTTCTTCCAAACCCACCACCAAAAAAACTGCCAAAAATATCACCTAAGTCAATATCACCAAAATCGTAAGCAGATCCGCCACCACCGCCACCCATTTGGTCAAATGCAGCATGACCGTATTGGTCATATTTTACTTTTTTAGTTTTATCAGATAATACCTCATAAGCTTCGCTTATCTCTTTAAAATTAGCTTCTGCACTTTTATCTCCTGGGTTTAAGTCAGGGTGGTATTCTTTAGCAAGTTTTCTATAAGCTTTTTTAATTTCATCATCGCTACTGCCTTTATCTATATCTAAAGTTTCATAATAATCTCTCTTATTAGCCACTTAAATCCTCCCTTTAAAACTAAAGTTAAGTCTAAGGGTTAACTTTCCCTTAGACTATAACTAGTTATTATATTAATTATTTATTTTCTTCGTCTTTATTTTCTTCGTCTTTAACTTCTTCAAAATCAGCGTCTATTATACCTTCATCTTGTGAAACGTCACCTGCCTCTTGTTGCTGCTGTGCTGCCTCTTGATATATTTTTGAAGATACTTCATAAAATTTTGTTTGTAGCTCTTCTTGTTTTTTCTTGATATCTTCGTTATCTGTGCCCTTTAAAGCCTCTTTTAACGCATCTATTAAAGCTGTGATTTCTGTTTTTTCATCTTCAGATAATTTGTCAGCTAAATCAACCAACGCTTTCTCTGTCTGGTAAACCATTGAGTCTGCTGTGTTTCTAATTTCAATTTCTTCTTTTTTCTTTTTATCTTCTTCAGCAAACTGCTCAGCATCTTTAACGGCTTTTTCTATCTCAGAATTATCCATATTAGTTGAAGATGTTATTGTGATTTTTTGCTCTTTTCCTGTACCTAAATCTTTAGCACTTACATGAACAATACCATTTGCATCTATATCAAAAGTTACCTCAATTTGTGGTACGCCTCTTGGTGCTGGCGCAATACCATCAAGTTTAAACATACCTAAAGATTTATTGCCATCTGCCATTTCTCTTTCGCCTTGTAGTACGTGTATTTCAACTCCAGGTTGATTGTCAACAGCTGTTGAGAAAGTTTGTGACTTTTTAGTAGGTATTGTTGTATTTCTTTCAATAACCTTTGTACACACACCACCCATTGTTTCAATACCCAAAGAAAGTGGTGTAACATCTAAAAGTAGTAAACCTTTAACATCTCCACCTAAAACACCACCTTGAATAGCAGCACCCATAGCTACACACTCATCAGGATTAATACCTTTAAAAGGCTCTTTACCCATAAATTCTTTTACTGTTTCTTGTACAGCAGGTATTCTTGTTGATCCACCAACCAAAATAATCTTATTAATTTGGTCTTTGCTTAAACCGCTATCTTTTAGCGCTTGTCGAACAGGTTCCATTGTTTGTTCAACTAAATATGATGTTAAATCATCAAACTTAGCTCTAGTTAAAGTTATATCTAAATGTTTAGGACCTGTAGAGTCTGCTGTAATAAATGGTAAGTTTATGGATGCTGTTTGAACCCCTGATAACTCAATTTTTGCTTTTTCAGCAGATTCTTTTAAACGTTGCATTGCCATTTTATCTTTTGATAAATCAACGCCTTCAGTCTTTTTAAACTCGGCAACTAAAAAGTCAATAATAACTTGGTCAAAGTCATCCCCACCTAGTTTATTGTTACCAGCTGTTGATAAAACTTCTTGAACTCCATCACCCATTTCAATAACAGAAACGTCAAAAGTACCGCCACCTAAATCATAAACAATAACTTTTTGATCGTTTTCTTTGTCCATGCCATAAGATAAAGCTGCTGCTGTTGGTTCATTTATAATCCTTTTAACATCTAACCCTGCAATTTTACCTGCATCTTTTGTCGCTTGTCTTTGAGCATCTGTAAAATAAGCTGGTACTGTAATAACTGCCTCAGAAACTCCGTGCCCTAAATAAGCCTCTGCCTCTTGTTTTAATTTTTGTAAAATCATTGCAGATATTTCTTGAGGTGTATAACCTTTACCATCAATATCTACCTTATAATCTGTACCCATATGTCTTTTTATAGACATAATTGTTCTTTCAGGGTTAGTTATTGCTTGTCTTTTTGCAACTTGCCCAACTAATCTTTCACCATCTTTACTAAACGCAACAACAGACGGTGTTGTTCTAGCTCCTTCAGCGTTTGCTATAACTACAGCTTCGCCACCTTCTATAACAGAAACACAAGAGTTTGTTGTACCTAAATCTATACCTATAATCTTACCCATAACATAATACCTCCAAAATGTTTTATATTTATATTTTAATTTTTAAAAAAATGTTAATTTGCAACTTTAACCATAGCAAACCTTATAATACTATCGCCAATCTTATATCCTTTTTGAAAAACTTCACAAACTGTGCTATTTTCAAAAGTTTCGTCTTCTATATGCATAACCGCATTGTGTAATGACGGATCAAACTTTTGATTTAACGGGTCAATCTCTTCAACATTTAAAGCTTTTAAGCCTTTATTAAATTGCTCTAGTGTCATTTCCATCCCTTTTTTTATTTCGTTATCTTCTTTGCAAAACTCTAGTGCTCTTTGTAAATTATCTAAAACATCTATAAATTTCTTCACAGTTTTAGCTGTCGCATTATTAAAAGTTTGAGTTTGCTCTTTTTGTGTGCGTTTTTTTAAATTATCAAATTCTGCTACAGACCTTAAATAATTGTTATTTAAATCGTGTATTTGATTGTTCAAAGTTTCTATTTCTAATTTTAAAGCTTCTACCTCAGTTTTATTAATATCTTTATCATTATTATCAAAGGTGGCTTCTTTATCAATATTGTTGTTATCTTCAGTTGTTTCATCTGCTTTTTCGATAAAACTTTCATTATCGTTTTTAAACTCTTTTTCGTCTTTATTTTTTGTCATCTTACACCCCTTAATCTTCTTTTATTGTGTCGTCAAAAGTTTTACCAACAACATCTGCTATATATTTAATGTGAGGTATAACCTTTCCATAATCCATACGCATAGGCCCTATTACACTTACGCTTCCTTTATAGCCATCAGCAAAAGTATATTTAGCCGTTATAATACTAGAACCACTAATTGAGTCAATACCTATTTCATCACCTATCATAACTCTCGTATCATCTATAGATGTATCTAAAAGTTTGTATATTGTTGTATTATTAGACAGTATATTAAAAATGTTATCTATATTTGACTCAAAATCTTTAAATTTAAATAAATTATTTCTTCCACCTATGATAACATTATCAACATCTATATCTGTGCACATATCAACAATTGCCTTAACTAATGGATTTAATAATAACCCATAGGTACCCATTGTTAATATAATTTGCTCCATAATGTCTGGTGTCATTTCAGATAATGCTATTTTAGTAATTGTAGAATTAACAATATTACAAAATTTTTCTAAAACATCACTAGTTATAGCAAAGTCTAGACGGCAAACCTTATTTTTAACATGTGTAGTAGAAAAAACAATAGTAGCAACGACTGTCTTTTGATTTATCATTATAAATTCTAAACCTTTTATTTTAACAGACCCGTTACTAGGTAAAGTGACAATCGATGTATAATTAGTTTTTTGAGCTAAAACATTACTTGCTATCTGCAAAAAATAGTCTGGTTTAAAGTCCGTAACAGTCATTAAAGTATTTATTGAGTGTTTTTCTGTTTTTTTTAAATCACCTGTTTTCAAAATATTATCTATATACACTCTATACCCTAAGTAGGTAGGAACCCTGCCTGATGAAGTATGCGGTTGGTTTAATAAGCCTAAAACTTCTAGACTAGCCATTTCATTTCTTATTGTGGCACTAGAGTAAGACCCGAAAATATCAGATAAAACTTTAGACGATACAGCTTCGCCTTTTTTACTGTAAAGTTCAATAATAGTTAAAAGAATTTTAAGTTTTCTTTCACTTAACTCCATTAAATCACCTTTTCTTTTTTAGCACTCTAAAATTTAACTGCTAACATTTATTAATTTATCATCATTTTAAATATATGTCAATAGATTTTTTAAAAAAATTAAAAATTTTTAATTTATATAATATAAAATTTAAACTAAGCTAATATCCAGTTAATAATTGAGTTTGATACCAAAAAGCCTTTTAATGTTAATTTAATTACTCCCTTTTTAATCTCCATAAGTCCATCTGTTTCCATTTGATTTAATTTTTTCAGCAAAATATCTCTGTCATAATCCACAAGTCTAAATAAATAATCTAAACTAATACCTTTTTTTAACCTAAGCCCCATTATTATAAAATCTTTTTTTTCAAAGTTTTCGTCAAAAATAATGTTTTTATTATAATTGTTAGATTTATTAAATTTATTTATTGCATTTTCATAAAAAAATCTTTTTTTATTTAAAAGACTATGCGCCGATGGACCAATACCCAAATATTCTTGACAAGTCCAATATTTTAGGTTGTGTTTACTTTCATAACCCTTTTTAGAAAAATTAGATATCTCATATTGTAAAAACCCATTATCTTCTAATAAACAAACAATATCTTCATAACCTTTTGCCACAATATCGTCGCTAGGCATTTTTTTGTACTCTTTATTTTTATAAAAATATGTGCCCTTTTCTATTTTAAGCAAATAGTTAGATATATGCTTAATATCATTTTTTGAACAAAAATCAATATTTTTATAAGTAATATCCACAGAGTCAAAAGATGTCCCCGTAATAAAATCTAAACTTATATTATAAAGTCCATTTGCTTTACAATTGTAAACTGCTTTTTTAACATCATCTTGTCTATGACTTCTACCTAAGTACTTCAAAATGTCATTATCCAAACTTTGTACGCCAATGGATACTCTATTTACTCCAACCTCTTTTAAACCTTTACAATAAATGTCTGATAAGTTTTCAGGGTTTGACTCAACAGATATTTCACAATCTTTAGTAACATTAAAATATTTATACAAAAACTTAAATATACGTTGAAAGTCTTTTATATCTAAAGTTGTAGGCGTACCACCACCAAAATATATAGTGTCAATGTCAAAATCAACATGATATGACCACATTTTTAAATGTGAAATAAGTCCGTCTACAAAATTTCTTTTTATAGACGGACTGTTTTTTAAAGTATAAAAATCACAATAGTTACATTTTAAATGACAAAAAGGCACATGTATGTACAACCCAATTGGTTTTTTTCCATTTTCTCCAACTTCTTGATACATCTAACTTTTCCTACTCTCTCTAATATTATATGGTTTCTAAAATTATTTTGTGGCATTCTCAAAATACTCAATTAATAACATTTTTGTCTTTAGTCTCTTTTGTGTTTTTTTAAAATCATTCCAAAATTTTCCTGTGTTATGTAAATAGTTTTAAAAATTTCTATATTATATTTTTTGCTTCAGCCAACTAATATCATTTTCTAATTGTCATCTTTAAAATGTTCCTTATAAACATTTTTTTCCATTATATCTTTCACTTAATTCTTTTACAACACTTTCTTTTGTACCAATACTCCCTTAATGTTGCTTAACAAAACAACCCATAGGGTTATACTTTCATATCTTAGCGATATATATTAAAATCTATACTCTCCATCATTTTTGTCTAATATTACTTACTAACTAGTGTTCTAAATATATAATATACAAAATTAAAAGTCAATAATAAAAATATATTCTTATTAAATAAATTACACAACATCTTGCAATAAAATTATTCTACACAAACCTTTGATTTTATCAAAGTACAAGGCTTGTTTTTTTCGCCTAAAATATCATTATTTTTATTTTTTAAATTACAATTTTTTCCATTAAATAAAGGTGAGATAATTTGCTTATCTCTTAACGTCCATCTATTCGTCTAACTTTAACTTTTGCTCTTTCAATTTTCAATTAGTAATTGGTATAGCTCTATTTTAAAAGTATTTTATATATGTTCTATATAATCGCTTGATATGTTTTTTTCGTTTTCCATGTTGGAAATGTAATCTATGCTTATTACTAATTTATCAGCCAATAAATCTTACGACCAACTTTTCTTAACTCTATAATGCATCATTTTATTTACAAGTGTTTTCCTAGTTTTTGTTGCTATTTATAGTCACCTAATTTTTTAAAAAATTTACCACTATTTTATAATGTTCAAAGTCTTTTTACAATTATAAAATAACTCAAAAGATATTATAATCTTTATTTGAAAAGAAGATAATTTTTTCAAATAATAATAAGATATTAGAAAAATCTAATATCTTATTATTTTAATTTTCTTCAAATATCAAATTATCTGTTTTCCTTATTTCAGTCATTTTATTTGGTACCCTTAAATTTCTTTTGTTAGGTCATTTTTTGATACATCCTATTAGTTAGAATTATTCCATCATTCACAATCGCCGCTTGTCTATTATCATCACTATTCGGATAAACCATATAAACAATATAATCATCGATAGTCCAATTTCCTGTCCTATTACCCAAAATAGAGGCTATAAATGTTCCATCTTCTCTTAATACTAATGTCTCTTCTCTAAGAGTATATGACTTTGAATGATATATTCCTGCAGCTTCTTGCATTGTCATTATGTTAGAATCTGTATTAGTACTAGAAGGTTTATAGTTTATGCCTGTCATATACCCTGTAAATCCTCCTACTAATAAGGAAATAATTATACTTACAATTAGAATACTATTTTTTTTCATATCTTTTCCACCCATTTCTATAACTTATATTTTTTTAACTTCATTACATACATTACTATTTTGCTTTATATCACAATAATCGCATTTCAAATTACAAAAAGGCACGTGTATATATAATCCAATTATTTTTTTTAAAGCCATAATTACTCACTATCTAATTTTAAAACAGCCATAAATGCCTCTTGTGGTACCTCAACTGTACCTAGTTGACGCATTCTTTTTTTACCCTCTTTTTGCTTTTCTAAAAGCTTTTTCTTTCTTGTGATATCGCCACCGTAACATTTGGATAAAACATCTTTTCTCATTGCTTTAACTGTTTCTCTTGCAATGATTTTGCCACCAATACAAGACTGTATAGGTACCTCAAACATTTGTCTTGGTATATGCTCTTTTAACTTTTCAGCCATTTTTCTACCCCTAAAATCAGCTTTATCTCTATGTACAATAAACGATAAAGCATCTACAATATCACCATTTAACATAATGTCAAGTTTAACCAACCTAGATGGTCTATTACCTATTAACTCATAATCGAAAGACGCATATCCTCTAGTCCTTGATTTTAATGCATCAAAAAAATCGTAAACAATTTCATTCAAAGGCAACTCATAATGTATATCAACCCTTGTTTCATCAAGATAAGACATATCTTTAAATGTGCCCCTTTTATCTTGACAAAGATCCATAATATTCCCAACGTATTCAGATGGTGAGTATATATGAGCACTTACAAAAGGCTCTCTTGATTCACTTATTTGAGATGTTTCAGGATAATTTGAAGGGTTATCTATAAATACAGTTTCGCCTGATACCATAACAATTTCATATATAACAGATGGCGCCGTTGTTATAATATCAATGTCAAATTCACGCTCTAGCCTTTCTTGAATAATCTCCATATGCAAAAGACCTAAAAACCCACACCTAAACCCAAATCCTAGTGCTATTGACGTTTCTGCCTCAAAGGTTAATGACGCATCATTTAACTTTAACTTATCTAAAGCTTCTCTTAAGTCTTCATAGTTTGCACCATCTGACGGGTAAATACCTGAAAAAACCATTGAGTTAACTTTTTTATAACCTTCTAAAGCCTCTTCTGCCGGATTCTCTTTACTTGTAACAGTGTCACCTACAGTTGTATCCTTAACATTTTTAATGCTTGCAGTAAAATATCCAACTTCTCCAGATGATAAGCAATTTACACTTTTATTTGCACCCGCTGTTAAATAACCTGTTTCAACAATATTAAACTCAGTACCTGTTGACATAAGCTTTATATTATCACCAGGTTTCATTACACCATCAATAACCCTTACATAAACAATAACACCTTTATAAGTATCATAGCAAGAGTCGAAAATTAACGCCCTTAACGGCTTATGATCGTTATTTTCAGGTGGTGGTACTTTAGCAACAACCGCCTCTAATACACTCTCCACATTTAGTCCTGTCTTAGCAGATATCCTTGGTGCATCCATTGCTTCAATTCCAATAACATCTTCTATTTCTTTACAAATCCTATCAGGGTCAGCAGAAGGTAAATCTATCTTGTTTACCACTGGCACAATTTCAAGGTTATGTTCAATAGCTAAATAGGTGTTTGCTAAAGTTTGCGCTTCTATACCTTGAGAAGCATCTACAACTAAAACAGCCCCTTCACAAGCTGCTAGCGACCTCGAAACCTCGTAGTTAAAGTCAACATGTCCAGGAGTATCAATAAGATTTAAGATATATTCCTCATTATTTTTATTTTTATAAAGAAGACGTACTGCCCTAGCTTTTATGGTAATACCTCGTTCTTTTTCAAGGTCCATATTATCCAAAAGTTGATTTTCCATATCTCTTTTTTCTACAGTACTAGTTATTTCTAAAATTCGGTCAGCCAATGTTGACTTACCATGGTCTATATGAGCAATAATACTAAAATTACGTATATTCTCTTTGTTCATCAATTCACCTCAAAATATAATTATAATAATTATAGCAGAAAAACAAAAAAAGTAAAAGAAAAGCTTTTCTTTTACTTAATATTTAACTTTAAAATAATCTCATCCATAAACGAAGGTAACATAAAACTACCGTATATATCTTTAGTCATCACAAAATAACTATAGCCACTTGCTATTAATACAACCAAAAAACAACCAAAAAAAATAGCTGTCGTTTTTTTGTTCATAATTTTAACACCTCTTTTTAAAGCATTGTTTTTAACATTTCAGCTAATGCTGTACCTACCAATTGACCACTATAAATTGCCTCAGATATGGTGTTGCCGTGGCCTCCTACTTCGACTAAAACAGACCCTGTTGTAAGGTCCTGATTATAATGTCTATAATCAAATAATATTGGTCTTGTTAAGCCTTTATACATAGACTCCATATAATTTTGTAACTTAGATGAAAACTTTAGGTTTTCGGCATAATTAGGTAAATTAACACCTTTACCTGTTGTACCTGTTATAAGCATTATTTGGGCAGCTTTTTTATCATTTATAATGGCTGTCGGTTTATATCTATCTCCGTTTGAAGTTTGTATTGCATCACGGTGAACATCTAAAACAATTTTTATAGATGGATATTGTTGTAAATATTGTTGTACAGTTAGCCTCGACCTTTGGTATGATCCATTATACTGGGGATCATCATGCAATGTTTTATCTTGCAATGTTTTAATACCCGATTTTTCCAACTCATTTTGTATAGCTGCCCCTACCGCCAGCATATTCATATCTTCTGCTTTTGTCCTAACTGGTATATTGGGATCGTAATAACCTAGATCAAATTTTTCATATGTTTCTGTTCCATGTGTATGCATTATTAAAACTTGTGGATCATTACTATTTAAATTTATTTTAAAATTAGGATCTTGCGTTATAATCCCTGAAATAGTAGCAGGTTCTAAAGTTGTAGCATTTTTTATTAGTCCATTACCATGGTTTTGGACTAAATTTCCGCCTGCTTTATACTGATAAAATTTTTCAACCAGTGGCATTGCGTCATCAGGTCTTGTTTGATTAATAGGGTTGTCTTCTGCAATTTTTTCATCTTTTGTTTTTTCAAAATTTTTAAGCAGAGAAAACATTTCCATTGTAAAGTTATCTCTTTCTATTTGACGATTTAAATCTTTATCGCTATCGCTATTTATAGTTATGCTAATATCATTTTTATCTTCTTTTAATATTTTACCACCTAAAGAATAGTTAACACTCATCAATACAAAATTGTTGAAAAAATGAGATATAACTGGTAAAGAAAAAATAAATAAAAAAACAAAGCAATTTATTATAATTATTTTTTTAAACTTTCTATTTCTTCTTTTTTTCATAATATTTAAAATCCTCTCTTTCTGACTTTAATAAATTACTATGAAAAAAAAAATTGTCTTATAACTTCAAAATATAATATTCATTTTTTCTTAACATTATTTTCTAAGTATATAGTATTATTACATTAAATTTATTTTTATAAAATATTGTAACCTTTAACAAAAAATGTTAAGCAGTTAAATAAGATATATCCTCAACAGATAAGTGCGGTTGCAACGCCTTATTTATAGATAAAGATAAAATTGATGCTGCCCTATCTACTACTAAATCTATCTCTTTTGGTGTGACCATCATGTAATCCATCGACTCTAGGCTATCTTTAGGTATATTATCAAAGTTTTCTTTTTTCAAAACATCCAATGCAATCGTTAATGCATCTACTACTGTTGGTATCCCCAAAGAAATTACTTCACAACCTAAAAAAGATTTATTTAAACTTTTTCTTTTATTATTAACTCCCGATCCAGGTGATATCCCTGTATCTGCTATTTGTATAGTGCTGCCTAACCTTTGTAAGTCTTTACAAGCAAATGCATCCACAATAATAACTGCAGATGGTCTTAAATAATCAACAACAGCCTTTACTGTATCCGCAGTTTCAATGCCTGTCTTACCTAAAACAGATGGACAAAATGCGGCTACACTTCTTAAACTATCGAGACCTGAAGACTTTATTATTTCTTGACTTATATGTCTAGTTACAATAATTTTATCTATAGTTTTTATCCCAAGTGCATCTGGCGTAATATCTAAATTGCCTAACCCCACCACTAGTACTGTCCCTGTTTCGTCTTTTATTAAATTTTTAATATTTTTTGATATAATATCTATATAATTATCATCTGTCAAAACCCATTCGCCAAAAGATGGTACCTCAATGGTTATATAAGTGCCTTTTTCTTTACCTAAAACTTTTTGTGCATTTTCAGTTTTTATATTTATAGATGTTATAGTCATATTTTCATAGTTATCTATTTCTTTATCAATACCTTTTATTTCTTTTTCATAAGATAAATTAAATTTTTCAATAGCTAAATCTGTTCTATAGTTCATTTTGTAAACTCCTTTTTATTAGTTATTGCCAATTTGCAAAAAAAAATTAAAAAACTATTGATTTTTTTTAATTATAATGTTAGAATGATTTGTACAAAAATAAATGTGATATTTAAGAATTATTTACATAAAACTTATTATTTACATAATTTTTATAAGGAGAGATAAAATGGCTAACATTAAATCAGCTAAAAAAAGAGTTTTAGTAAACCAAAAAAAAGCTAACATAAATAAATCTCATAGATCTAGCTTAAGAACCAAAATGAAAAACACTAAAATCGCTCTAGAAACTGGAGCAGAAAACATTGAAGCAACTGTGCAAAACACAATTTCAACTATAGATAAGGCTGTATCAAAAGGTTTGTTGCACAAAAACACAGCTTCTAGAAAAAAATCTAAATTAGCTTTAAGTTTAAATAAAATCAGTAAGTAAAATTACTGATTTTTTGTTTAAATATTTATATTTTTATCTGACACTCATAAAACCTATAAAAAGGTTAAATGCATATAGCATTTAACCTTTTTGTATATGTTCTTTTAATTTAATAAAAGTCTCGTCACTTATTATATGTTCAATTTTACAAGCATCTTTATCGGCAATATCTTCATTGACCCCCAAAACATCTTTTAAAAAGCTAAATATTAAATTATGTCTTTCTAATATTTGTGTAGCTTTAATTAAACCTTTTTCAGTAAACTCAATATAATTGTTTTCATCCATAAAAATATATCCAGTATCCTTTAAAACTCCCATTGCTCTACTTATACTTGCCTTTGAATACCCAAATTCATTTGCTATATCAATTGAACGAACATACTCTTTTTTCTTTTTTAAAGTTAGAATCGTTTCTAAATAATCTTCGCCAGACTCATACAACATTTATTTTACCTCCATAAAAATATTAACATTATCAAAGTAAATACAATTTATAAAATATTTTTTAATTTAAAAACCATAATAATTAGTAATTATTTCTTGATTTAACTACAAAGCAGTTTATATTTAAAAATATTTATAATAATATTAAGTGAAATATTTTCAATTAATCTTATCATAAATATACTTTATAATCAATTACAATAAAAAGGAGATTTAACATGAATTTTTTAAAAACAAATATATATGGCTTGCTTTTAACTTTTATTGTGGCTGTTGCCTCTATTTTCATAAGTGGATTTGTACCATATCACTTAATTAGTGGCGGAGTTTTTGCTCTAATCTTAGGTATGATTTTAAATCCTTTTATTCGTGAAAAAAAAGAGTTTAAAAGTGGTATAAACTTATCTGCAAAAAAAATTCTAAGGTTATCAATAATTGCCATGGGTATTACTTTGAGTTTTGCACAAGTTATGGAGGTCGGTAAGTATTCTTTAATCGTAATGATATTTACACTTTTCGTAGCTTTCGGTTTTGGGTATTTATTTGGCCGTCTATTTCATATGAACTGGCGACTCTCAAGTCTTATTTCAGCTGGTACTGGAATTTGTGGAGGCTCTGCTATTGCTGCCATTGCCCCTACAATAGATGCTGAAGATAAAGATATTGCCTACGCTATATCTGCCACTTTTATTTTTGATGTATTAATGGTTATTTTATTTCCTATTATGGGTAAATACTTCAATATGAGTGACATTGGTTTTGGACTTTGGGCAGGCACTGCAATTAATGATACATCTTCTGTAGTTGCTGCTGGTTATGCATTTTCAGATGCCGCTGGTTCATTTTCAGTAATTGTTAAATTAACAAGAACTTTGTCTATCATTCCAACTGTTTTGTTTTTTTCATATATTAACCAAAAAGTTAAACTAAAAGAAAATAATAAGAATGATGATAAAAAAGAAAATAAAAATAATAAAATAAAAATATCATCAATTTTCCCATACTTTATTTTAATGTTTTTACTTCTAGTATCAATAAAAAGCAGTGGTATAATACCAAATAGTTTAAGTGATATTGTCGGTAACATAAGTAAATTTTTAATGGTTATGGCTTTAGCTGGCATTGGTTTAAAAACAAACTTTCAAGAAATCTCAAAGTCTGGGTTTAAACCAATGCTACACGGATTTATTATTTCAACACTAGTCGTAATAACATCTTTTGTTGTACAAATATTTTTAGGTCAAATTTAATTAATTTTTAATTTAAAAAAAATATTGACAAATAATTTTTTATATTGTATTATAGTTAAGTCAAGTTAATTAATTTGGCTTAACTATTTTAATTTTGAAGGGTGTGAAATAATGAATTTAGAAAAGTCAATAAATAAATTGCTCTATAGTACAACAATAAACGAGTTAAGCCTTATGACGAATAAATTTTTGTCTGAAGACATTACATATAATAGTATTTTATATTTAGACATAATAGGCCTAACAGAAAATTGTACAGTAACTAAGCTTTCAGAAATGTTGAAAATTTCAAAGCCAGCTGTAACTGCAAAAGTAAATGAGCTTATAAAAAAAGGTTTCGTTTTAAAAAAACAAAGTACAGAAGATAAAAGAGTTTATTATTTAATGTTAACTAACCAAAACAAAAAAATTCACCAAAAGTATGATAAAGCAACATCTAAAACCATTGAATTTGTAAAAAACAAATACAGCAAAAGTGAAATAACTACTTTTTGTGAAGTTTTAGAAAGTTTTAACAACTTTTATTTTAAGGAAATAAATAATGGAAAATAAATTATCGCAACAATTTACATTTTTAAGTTTACTAAAGTTTACCATACCTACTATTTTAATGCTTGTTTTTATGGCATTATATCAAATGGTTGATGGGGTCTTTATATCAAATACACTAGGTCAAAATGCTTTATCAGCAGTTAATATTGTTTACCCTATTATAAACGTGATGATAGCTATTTCTATAATGTTAGGTAACGGCGGCAGTGCTATTATCGCTAAAAATATGGGCGAAGGAAAAGACCGAGAGGCAAAAGAAAACTTTTCGTTAATATACCTAGTTTCATTTATAATAGGTATAATATTTTCCGTTTTTTGTTTGATTTTTATAAATGATATTATAAGAATGTTGGGAGCTACTGACGCTTTATACAAATATAGTTATGATTACCTACTTATATTAATAATAACTGCACCATTCACAATAACAAGCTTAGTTTTTCAAGTTTTTATAATAGCCGATGGAAAACCCCATATAGGACTTCTTTTAACAGTAATTGGCGGTGTTTTAAATGTAATACTTGACTATATTTTTCTGTTTAAAATGAATTTGCCAATAAGCTCAGCAGCTATTGCAACCTCTATAAGTTACGCTATACCTTCTATATTTGGATTGTTTTATTTTTTATTTAACAAAAAAGGTAGTCTTTATTTTGTAAAGCCAAAATGGAGAAAAGGTATAATAAAACAAACATGTTTTAATGGGTCTTCTGAAATGGTTAGTAATTTATCAAACGCAATTACAACATTTCTTTTTAATATAATGATGTTAAAATTCTTAGGTGAAGCTGGTGTTTCTTCAATAACTATTATTCTCTATTCTCACTTTTTCTTAACTGCCATTTATATAGGTTTTTCGGGTGGTGTTGCGCCAATTATAAGTTATAATTTCGGTCAACAAAATTATGATCAAATAAAAAATGTATTTAAAATATGTATAAAGTTTATATTATTTACCTCAATATTTATGTTTTTAATTTCATTTTTATTTAGAGATATTATAATATCAGTCTTTGCAAGTAACGATAAAGAAGTATTTGATATAACAAAAAACGGTTTCACATTATTTTCAATTGCCTATCTGTTTTCAGGGTTTAGCATCTTTGCATCTGGCTTATTTACCGCATTTTCAAATGGTATGATTTCAGCAACAATATCTATGCTAAGAACCTTTGTTTTTATTGTGATTTGTCTTTTAGTTTTACCAAACTTAATTGGTATTACTGGTATTTGGTTGGCTGTGCCTATTGCCGATATCTTATCTTTATTTGTATCTTTGTTTTTCATCTATAGATTTAGAAAGATATATAAATATTTTTAAATCTAATGCTTAAAAACATATGAATTATGGATTAAATACAAAACCACATTTATTATTAAAAAATTATAAATGTGGTTTTTATGTATTATATTTTAATTTATTATTAATAGTGTAAGACGATATTAAAAATAATTGTTATTATATTATACATAAAATAACTAAAAATTCTAGTATAATTATATATATAAAATATTTTATAATATTAACATTAATATAAAGCTATTGTTTTTATATTTAGGAGGTGGATAAATAATTATTTTAGTCGTAAATTTTTATTTATAAATTACTTGCTTAGGTATACACATTATTGAAAATTTAAAAGGAGAGTTAATATGAAAAATATAAAATTAAATAACGGTTTAGAAATACCAATAGTCGGACTAGGCGTATTTAGAACTGAAGATGGTCAAGAAACTGAAAATGCAGTTAAATGGTCTTTAGAAGTTGGATACAGACATATTGATACTGCGATGATATATCAAAATGAAAAAGGTGTTGGAAACGGCATAAAACAAAGTAATGTGCCGCGAGAAGAAATATTTTTGACTACTAAATTGTGGAACGACGATATAAGAAACGATAATGTGAATGATGCTTTTTTAAGAAGTTTAGATAAACTACAAACAGACTATGTAGACCTTTATCTAATACATTGGCCAGTAGAAGGTAGACTAAATGCTTGGAAAGAAATGGAGAAGCTATATGCTGATAATAAAATAAAAGCAATTGGTGTAAGTAACTTTACTAAACAACACATACAAGAGCTTTATAACGTATGTAATATAAAACCTGCGGTAAATCAAATTGAGTCCCATCCCATGTTTACAAACCAAGAACTTATAGATTATTGTCAAAGTGAAAATATACAAGTACAAGCCTGGAGCCCATTGGGTGGTACTGGTAATAAAAATGGACTATTAAGTAACCCTACCATTGTATCTTTATCCAAAAAATACAAAAAATCATCAGCACAAATAATAATCCGTTGGAATATTCAAAGAAATGTCATCGTTTTACCAAAATCAGTACATCAAAATAGGTTAAAAGAAAATATAGATGTTTTTGACTTCGAAATTTCACTTGAAGATATGAGTCTAATTAGTAGTTTAGACATTGGCGGTAGAATAGGATCTGACCCTAATAATTTTAACTTTTAATGATATTTATACCTATAAATCAAAAATAATTTTTTAATTAAATGTTTGAATTAAAATAAATTAAAAAACTAGTAAATTTTATATTTACTAGTTTTTTTTGGTACCCTCAGTAGGAATCGAACCTACATCTAAGTCTTAGGAGGACCTTGTTCTATCCCTTGAACTATGAGGGCATATTAAATTTTAGTGCTTATAGCTAAATCATAAAAATCAAAAAAAATAAAGTTAACTACAGCATTATTCCATAAAACAATATTTATTTCACACTATAAACCATAAGTCTATATTGTCTTAAAATAAAAGACTCGCCTTAAATTATACTACGAATTTCATATAAAAACAAATATATTTAACTATAAACATAAAAAAATTAGAAACACTCAAAATAAATTAATTTTAAACTCCAAAATATTTTATCCTAATTAGTTGGTATAACCCCTAATTTTAATTTTATCTTAATTTATATCTACACTCAATAAAGCCGTTATAATTTTCTAAATAATCTAGTTTTAACAATACGCTACCAAAGCCTTTTTGGAAAAGTTTTATGCCATCTCCCAACAAAATAGGTGCATAAACAATATGATAAACATCTATAAGGCTATTATCCTGTTTCATTATTGAATTTAATACCTCTGATCCGCCACAAACCCAAATATCTTTACCCTCTTTATTTTTTATTTCATTTATAAATGTTTTTATTTCATCGTTAATGAAAATAATAGACGGGTCATCACTTTTAATTTCTTTAGATGTAAATACATAAGTTTGTAAACCTTTATACGGCCAATCTCCAACAGACAACTCTTCTACAATTTGTTTGTATGTGCTATACCCTAAAATGACAGTATCTATATCTTGAATAAAATCACTGTATCTATCTGGCACTATAAAATCTTCACTTTGCCCTTTTATCCAATTTACATCTCCATTTTTATCCGCTATATACCCGTCTATACTAGATGATATATATAAAACAACCTCTCTCATAATTCTCCTTTTTACCAAGTAATAATTGTTTGTCTAAAATTGTTTGTAATAAATTCTAACACAAAATATATATAAAATCAATATTATCTATCTTCTTGATAACATTTTTTTTAGATTTTTTAAAATAGCATCAATATTCAAAAATAAAACAAAAATAAATATTAAAAGTTGATACACAATCCAGTTGTTTAACTCACTTACCATAATGTAACTTTGTAAAATAACTAAACAAACAGATAAAGAAAATGTAATAAAATTAACTTTTATTTTCACTATTTTTCTAGTGCTTACTATCCTCAATAAAAAAACTACAAAAAAACTTATAAATGTTGCTACCGCTGCACCCTGCACCCCAAATTTTGGAGTGAAAACAAAATTTAGAAAAATATTTATAACTCCACCTACAATTATAGTTATTAAAGAAAGAATACTTTTTTTATCTATCATATATACACTACCTAAAAATGTTACCATACAAGAAAATCCTGTAGCAATAACTAAAACTGGTACATACTCCCAAGATTCATAAAAAGCTTTTGAAACCAAAACTGTTGTAACAAATTTAGATGTCATTATAAGCCCTGAAACCGCAATGAAAATCACTGATTTATACATATCAAAAACATTAGAAAAAAATTGACTTCTATTTTCACTCTCAGTAACAGCTGACATTTGCCATGCATCTATAAATATACCAGAAAGCAAAACAATAAATGTTGGTATTTTATAAGATACCGCATAAAGTCCGTTAGCACTTGCATCAACCACATTATAAACTATAAACCTATCAGAAACATTAATAATCCACCAAAATATTGTTGTTGGTATAAGAGGTATACAATATTTTAACATATCTTTAGAAACACTAAGGTTTAATTTTTTAGGTTTAAAGTATTTATAAATTGATGATATTAAAACTAAAAAAATAATAGATAAAAAATCCGATACAACAATTGCCAACACATACCCTTCAATACCCATATTAAAATTCGCTAAAAATAAAACTGTAAAAAATATTGTTGTAATAGTACTTAAAATACCATCAAATGCGTAAAGTTTTACATAATGTTTACACCTTACAAACTGAGATACTAAAGCTTTAAATGTAGACATAACAACAAACATAAATATTAAGTAAGTATAGCCTTTAAACCCCTCTACTTTTCCAAGTAAAGGCTCAAAAGCTACAAATACAATTACTCCAAAAAGTATAGATAAAACTCCTGTTGTAAAAACATCTGATTTTCTAAAATTTTTATCTAACCCAAACCTTATAACTGCGTTGGTAATCCCTAAAGATACTACTGGTAATAATAAATTGCCTGTTTGTAAAAGTAAATCTACTGTACCATATTGTTCACTTGTCAATATTCTAGTATAAAAAGGCATAAGTAAAAAAACCAAAACTTTCGAGCTGAAAGTTCCAATAGCAAAAACAACTGTATTTGAAACTAATTTTTTATATTTATTCATACTTGTTCCTTAACTTTTTAATTTAGGATATGCCAAAAAATTTATTAAGTATATATTATATCACTAAAAACCTTTAAAAGTCATTTGTTTATTAATTGATTTATATACTTTTTAAAATTATTTTTTGACAGTTTTTAATTTAAAACTTAAATTACACATCAAAATATTTAGATTTAAACTTATAATAACTTATTTATAACTATCTATATATAAGTTATTATACTCTTTTATTATTTTATACTAAAACAACTAGCATTGTAAAGAAACAAAATTTAATAAAATAATATAGACTTTTGACGCTAAACATTATATAATGTTTAATAATATATATTATTTTAGAGGTGTATTAATGATAATTTCAAAAAAACCAATTAGCCGATTATTTGCCCTTATGCTAGTAGCATCATTGCTTCTAACTGGCTGCCTTAATAACAAAAACTTTAAAAATGTTTTTCTTTCTGATGATTACACAGTAACGTCTGGTGTCTATCTCGCATATCTCAATGACGCTTATTTAACAGCTAAAGAAAAATTAGAAGACCCTACAAAAGATATTTTAAACTCAAAGGTTGAAGATATAGATGCTACTGAATGGATTCTTGCAGAAACATTAAAGTCATCTAAATTAAATGTTTTCACTGAAAGAGAAGCTTTAGAAAAATCAATAGCTTTAACTAATGACGAAAAAGAAGCAAATAGATTAAAGGCTCAAAGCCAATTTGCCCTTTACCACGATTATTATGAAGATAACGGTATTGGCGAAAAATCTTTAGAGAAAATTTTTAACAATGTTCTTCTATATGAAAAAACTTTCGAATCCGTATATGGCAAAAATGGCTCTTACCCTGTATCTGATGTTGATATTAACAATTTTGACAACAATAATTACGAGAAAATTTCTTACTTTTCAATAAGCTTAAACTCAATAAATTTCGAAGGCGATACTAAAACTAATGTCGAAAATTTAGTTAACTCTTTAATCGAAGAAATTAACAAAGGTGGCGACTTTGAACAACTTTCAAAAAGTTATTACGTAAGAATATATGCTGAATTGGGCAATGTTTTATCTGAGCCAACACAAAGTTTATTAAGTGATGTTTTTGTGGATAAAGACGATTACACAAGTCTTTTCACAGAAGAGTTTACCAATGAAATAATTGCAACTGAACTAAATAAAGCTAATGCAAAGTATCTAGATACGCAAATTTTAATTTATAAAAAAACTCCTAGAACTGAAAAAGATTATACCGATAGAAAAGACCAAAACTTACGTAACTTTAAAGACGATGAGTATCAGGATTATTTAATTGATAAATATAAAAACCATCATTTCGAAGCAAACCAAGAAGCAATTAAATACTACAGTCCAAATAAAATAAAATAAAATAAAATAAAATAATAAAAGCCGCAGTTTAAACTGCGGCTTTTATTATTTATAAACTCTTTTAGTTATAACTAAACTTTTCTTTTTCGAAAACTCTTTATTTAAAAAATCAAAATATGCGCCTGGTGATATAACTCCATTTAACTTTATAATATCTGTACCTACTTTACCAATTAAAGTATCTGAAAGTAAAACACAATTTGTACCTAAGACAAAATAAGTTTTAAATTTACCTTTATAAAATTTATAAAATTTTGCACCAGTAGCATTATAAAGCTCACTTGCATAATCTGTATATTTAGTTTTATCATGATTTTTATGGTCTTTTTGAAATGCTTTTAAAACTGGAGGATCCCAAATGTATAAATTGTTTTTTACTTTATCTATTTGTTTTTTTAAATTTTGCTTTTGTTCATCTGTAAGTTTTAACCCGAAACTAAATAATGTTTTTTTACTGTTTTCTATACAAAAAGGCAAATAAGTAGATTTATCAGCAATGAAAATAACTCCATCTCCTACTGTTTTAAATAACTTTAAAGAAGAATCATCATAATTTCCATAAGATATTATTTCTTTATTATAATAAATATCCATATGGCCAACAGCACCAAAACCTTCTTCAGTTACGTGTATAAATATTTCTACATCTGGCTCTATATCGCTCTTTTTTTCTTCATAATCTGGTATATCATCTGGATCATAGTTATTTGAGTTGCTATCTGAATTTAAATATTTATTTATTTTCATCAATGCATTATATGGTATAAATATTGTTAAAAAAACTGGCATTGCTACTCTAAATTTTCTTTTTACATTGTTTTTTGTATTTGATGGTAATATTTCTCTGAAAAAATCTAACAAAAATGTAAAGCTATATATAAAACAATAAC
>JBOFNA010000096.1:0-3039 GCA_051658665.1 Oscillospiraceae bacterium | reverse complement strand
GTACAAACCGTTGATGAGATTTAACGTGTACGCATCGGCATTGATGTCTTTGACTGATTTGTCAATTTGAATGCGTCACTGATGCTCCGCATCCGAGATTTGAGAGGTTGTTTTATGTCGATCCACCGCCATATGTTCACGAATGCGCTTCTCGGCAGCCATATCATTTTTGGGGACATATACCCCAATACCCTCAGCAATCGAGAAGCTGATGCCCACAATATGTGATTTGTGTGCGTCCAGCGCTGATTTTTCTTCGGTTCGATAGGGATCGTTTGGTGCGGTTTCAAAATCGAAAGCGACAAGGGGTGCGTTGTTGAGATAGGATTGTAGATCTTTCAGGGTGTAAATCGGTTTGTACATCATAGGTTGCTCCTCCTTTGACATGGGCTTGCTCTATTTTTATGTCAAAGGGGGAAAACAAAAATGTTGTCCACAAGAAAAACGCCGACAGTTTTATGCTCTGTCAGCGTTTTGGTGTTGTATTCGTCCTATGTAGAATAAAATCTACATAGGAGTTGATGAAAATGAGCACATATGGATATATTCGTGTTTCCAGTAATGATCAGAATATAGATCGGCATTTTATCGCACTGCGTGAATATGATATTGCACAATCAAAAATATTTGTCGACAAGCAATCGGGTAAAGATTTTGAACGTCCCAGTTACAAGCATTTAATGAAAAAACTGCGCCCCAATGACTTACTTTATATTCTTAGCATTGATCACCTTGGTCGCAACTATGAGGAGATTCAGAATCAGTGGCACATCATTACAAAGGAGAAAAAATTGGATGTTTGCTTGATTGATATGCCTCTACTGGATACCCGCTTACACAAAGACTTGATGGGCACTTTCATTGCTGATCTTGTGCTCCAGATTTTATCATTTATGGTGCAAAGCGAACGATAGAACATCAAAAAGCGCCAAACAGCAGGTATTTCTGCTGCGCAAGCACGAGGAGTTCATATGGGAAGACCAGCAAAAAGAGCTCCTCAAGATTTTGAAACAATTCTTAAACAATGGGAAAATAAGCAGATTTCGATAGATAACACCACTGCGTTATGTGGAGGAGTAAGCGAAACTACTTTTTATAGATGGTTGCGCAAACATCGATTATCTGAGCACGATCATTAACTGTCAAAAGGTAGACCTTTTGACAGTATACCACGATTGTATAGTTCGCTAAATATTTTTGACGAAAAAGTAAAATTTATAGAGAAAAAGACTTGCAATTTATAAATGAACATGGTATAAATCAGAATAAAAGTAGGAATCAAAAGGTCTACCTTATGAAAAAAGCGCAGTTAAAGTTGCAGAAACGAGAAATCTGGTTTATATAAAAACTTCTTCCAGAATTTTCTTGACAAAGTTGTTTTTGTGCGATATAGTAGCCATATAATTATTGTGTTTTTTTAGTTGTTCTGCTTTGTTTTTTTAAATTATTTTTCAAATAAATGATATTTATTTACAAGGAGACGAATTTGTATGCAACTTATTAATACGGAATCAGTTAATCTAGGAACAGTGATTTTCTTTACTCAAGAAATTTCTAAACCACATCAAATTAAAATGGAAATAGACCGTTTGATTCATAAATTGAAAAAGTGGGAAATTAGGCATAACAATCTTTGCGTCAGTAAGGTCATGAGTAAAAACAGTGCAAAGAAAACGATGATTATGCAAGTTTCCCTATTAATAAAAAATCTTGATGATATCGATGGTTTTATAATGGAACACCCAATGTATTCCATTATAAATGATTTCACTATACAGCAAGGGTATAGAATATCTATTTCAAACAATATGGATGATTTCAAATCTGCTATTAACTTGTTCGTACAGAAAGCTAATGAAGATTGCACAGATGTTAATTCTTTTGACCTAAGTAACAATCCAATTATAGAAGTGTCCAAGATAGCATACGATGGCAGTATTTTGGGATTTGATTTGTATTTGGAAAATAACTATTCAGGAGGTACAGAACAATGCTAAACAAAAATAAAGGGTTGATATTTATTAGATGCAATAAATATCAGTATCTAATAAAAAAGGTAGTATGTCCAATCATTCATTTACCCTCTTAGATGATGATAAAATTGGCTTGCTAGACACCTTGTTTGAACGCATTCAATATCCTGTGGAAAAAGATGATTTACTAGTAACCCTTCAAGAAACCCTTTCGTTATCCCAAGAGGATTCGCAGGAACGCATTAAAGATCTACTTGATTTGGGCGTCCTTTTAGAAGAAACCAATCAAATAGGAACAAAAAAAGCTTGTGTGTTTTACAATGAAGAAATTGAAAGTGATGTTACAGTTGGTTTTTGCAAAAAAAATGATCAGCTAATATTAGAAAAATTTCCCGTATCGCACCAAGATACTTATTCGCAATATGCGGAAAATTTGATTGAAGATGCCATTTCTAATTGTGAGTTTGTCATTGTGCTCACTAGCTATTTTTCACCAGCACTTTTTTATCAATTAAACGCAAAGTGCGTTGAGTTCAATAAAATGTTCTTTATTTCCTACTTAGATGGTAACGAGGGAATTATTATTCCTTTACGTGCCCCTGCAAAATTAAGTTGCTACAACGATTTTGAACTACTGCGAGAATCGTCTTTTTACAATTTATTAGATTACCAAATGATGAAAGAAGAACTAAATGGTGAAAATCTAGATATCCCACAATATGAGCAATTGCATTTAGAAGCTTTGCTACTTAACACTACGTTATTACTTCAAAACTTTTTAAAGAACACAAATATAAATCAATATGCCTATTCCTATGATTTCGAACGAATGGTCAATTGTAAAACCAAATTGATGCGATTCCCAAATTGCCCGAGTTGCCAAGGTGATACAAACATATCTCACCCATTTATCTAAAATAAATATTTTTATATGGTACGTGAAAGGAGTCATCTTTAAAATGAGTAAGAGAGATTATGCGAAATTACTTGATGAGCCCACTGAATCAGATTTTTCTGGAGAAGAGATAACCACTTTCAAGCGATACATAGAAGAAAACAACGTTTA
>JBOFNA010000095.1:0-13873 GCA_051658665.1 Oscillospiraceae bacterium | reverse complement strand
GAAGGTAAACAATGCATAAATATTGAGTTATGCTTAGTGTTTTTCATAAGTTCACAATTAACTTGATAAGGTTTTAAAAGGTTAATTCTATCAGGCCAAACACTCTCATCCTCACCCATAGACACCCAAATGTCTGTATATATAACATCAGCATTTTCAGTGCCTTTACTAATATCTTCTGTTAAATTTATTGTACAACCATTTTCTTCTGCAATCTTTTGACATACATTAATAAGGCTCTCATCTGGAAAAACTTCCTTAGGTGCGCAAGCTGTAAAATTAATACCCATTTTCGCGCAAGCTACCATTAAAGAGTTGCCCATATTATTTCGTGCGTCACCTACGTAAGTAAAGTTAACGCCCTTTAAATATCCTATTTTTTCTTCTATGGTTAATAAATCTGCTATCATTTGAGTCGGATGAAACTTATCCGTTAACCCGTTCCAAACTGGTACACCTGAATACTCAGCTAAATCTTCAACTAAATCTTGACTAAACCCTCTATATTCAATACCATCATACATTCTCCCTAAAACTCTAGCAGTATCTGCAATGCTCTCCTTTTTTCCCATCTGACTGCTACCGGGGTCTAAATATGTTACCCCCATCCCTAAGTCCATGCCAGCTACTTCAAAGGCACACCTTGTTCTTGTTGATGATTTCTCAAAAAGTAAAACAATATTTTTACCTTCTAAATATTTATGTTGTGTATTAGTCATTTTTAAATTTTTAAAATTTTTAGATAAATCTAATAAATATCTTATTTCGCTACTTGAAAAGTCAAGAATCTTCAAAAAACTTCTACCTCTTAAATTAACAGCCATAATAAATCTCCTTAAAATTAAAGTTTATTTTCAAAATTTTTTATATATAATCAGTTCCCACGAATTAGTGGCATACTCATACAACGAGGACCACCCCGCCCTCTTGAAATCTCAGAACTTGGCATTTCTAAAACTTTTAATCCTTTTTCTCTTAACAACTCGTTTGTTACAGTATTACGCTCGTAAACTATAATAACCCCTGGTGATATACATAGTGTGTTTGACCCATCGTTCCACTGTTCTCTCTCCGCCGCAATCTTATCTCCGCCGCCACATTGTATAAGTTCTACATTATCTACATTTAAATATTTTTCTAAAAGCTCTTTAAGTTCTGTGTTTACTTCAACAACTTTTAGTTTTTTATTTTCATCACTCTTTGTTATTTCATATATTCTTAAAGGTCCTAAAATTCCAGGATGAACGGTAAATTTATTATAATCTATTTGAGTGAAAACCGTATCAAGATGCATGAAAGCTCTTGAACTAGGTATATCAAAAGCCAAAACTGTATCAATTTGTGATTGATTGTCAAAAAATAAGCTAATTGCCAATTCTTCTATTGCTTCTGGACTTGTTCGCTGTGATATACCAACGGCCAAAATATTTTTATTAAGGTTTAAAATATCTCCACCCTCTATATTAAAATCGCTATATCTATCTGTATATTTTTTAACATCAATTTTAAAATCTTTATGATATTTAAATATATACTCAGCATAAATAGTTTCTCTATTTCTTGTTACTGAATACATTTTATTTAAACTAATTCCATTACCTATACTAGCAAAAGGGTCTCTTGTAAAATATAAGTTCGGCATTGGATCTGTTATAAATTGATCTCTTCCCATTAAAATATCAACTAAAGAATTGTTTTCAATTGCATTTTCAAGGTTTAACTCTTTTAAATGTAAACCCTCCATGGTTTTTAAAGTCAATGTTTTTGTATCTTTAATTTTACACAAAAAATTGTACACAATTTTTTTGTATTTTTCAACTTTTATACCAGCTTCATCAATAAATTGTTTTAAAAATTTATCCTTAACGCATTCATCTTCTAAAACATCCGACACCAAGTCTTCAAGGTAAACCACTTCTACTCCATTTTCTTTTAAAATTTTTGCAAAAGCATCATGCTCTTGTTGTGCAGCCTTTAAATATGGTATATCATCAAATAAAAGCCTTTCTAAACTTTCAGGTACTAAATGCTCCAACTCTTTACCAGGTCTATGTAAAAGCACTTTTTTTAATGGCATAATTTCACTAGTTACATCAATCGGCATAATATCCTCCTGTAATTTAAATTATTATAAAAGTTTTCAATTTCTAAAGTTAAATTTTCTAAACTATAACAACAAAACTATAAGTCTTAATCTAAGCTTAATTTACATTTTATCACTTTTTTTTTAATATTCAAGCAACAATTTCCTTACAATATTTTATTTTTATCCGTAATCATTAAATTATTTCTTTTTTAATATGATTTTAAAAAGACCCATTGTTCTCCTTCTGAATTTTAAAGGAAAAAAATGGATCTTGTTAGAATTAAAAGTAACATAGCCTTATTAGGAATCTTGATTTTTCTAAAACTGCCATATGATTTTATAGAAACTAAATAACAAATATAGTATACAAATGTTTTTACAAAAATAAAAACATTTAGATTAACCATACTATTACTATAAAATGAAAAAACTAAATAATTAGTAAATGTAATTGAAACTAAAAAAGAAATTAAATCTAAAACAAAGTTCATTATTAAAATATCTATACTGTAAATTTCAACTTTTAATTTTTTCCACAAAAATTTATGTAAAAAGTACGACAATAAACTTAAAAATAAATAGCTTAAAAAAGTTAAAAAAAATAAAGTGTTTTTATCTTCATATAAGTTCATTATTTGTAAGTCATAAGCTAAACTATATGGTAACGCATAGTTGTTTTCAATTAATTTATATATGTATATATATAATACATTAACATTTAATAAAAAAAAAGTAACGATAAAAATAATTAAATTAAATTTATTCTTTAAAATTGTGTTTTTCAAGATTTAACTCCTAAATCAAAATGTTTGATAATTTCTTATATATTAACATTTCATTAACATCTTGTCAATTATTAATTGATTTTTTGTTGTATTTTATCATATATATTACCAAATATTATAAATCGTTAACTGTGACAATAACTAAATTTAAAATATAATTATAGTTTTGACTATAACCCTTTATTGTTAAATACCTATAAAGCCTTCTATAAAAAAGTTTTAACCTATCTAATACCTTACACATAAATATAATATATCTTTATTTTATAATACAAAAATTTAAAATTATATCTTTCTAATTCTGCGCTTTTTAGTAAAACAACACTTGAAAATATAATCTTTCCAAGTGTTGTTTTGTTAATATTATTATCTTTTTGAAAATTGTGGTGCTCTTCTAGCGCCTTTAAGTCCGTATTTTTTACGCTCTTTCATTCTTGGGTCACGTGTTAAGAATCCTGCTTTTTTCAAAGTGCCTCTTAACTCAGGGTCAAACTCAAGTAAAGCCCTACTTATACCATGTCTTATTGCTCCAGCTTGACCTGACACTCCACCGCCTGCAACATTTACAGATATATCAAATTTACCTATTGTACCTGTTAAATCTAAAGGTTGATTAACTATTAATTTTAATGTGTCTAAACCAAAGTAATCATCAATAGTTCTATCATTTATTTTTATGTTTCCAGTACCACTATACATTCTAACACGGGCAACTGAATGTTTTCTTCTACCTGTACCATAGTGAAAAGGTTTATTTTCGTACATTATTAATCGCCTCCTATTATAATGAATAATTTTCTGGTTGTTGTGCTTCATGATTATGATCAGAACCTTTATATGTCCTTAATCTTGTTTCTGCTTTTCTACCTAACGTAGTATTCGGCAACATACCCTTTACAGCAATTGTCATTGCTTTCTCTGGTCTTTCAGCCATTAATTTTTTGTATTGTATAGACTTAATTCCGCCTACCCAACCAGTGTGATAGTAGTAATATTTTTGCTCTAATTTTTTACCTGTTAAAACAGCTTTACTACAATTTATAATTATAACATGATCACCACAATCTACATGTGGTGTAAATGTTGGCTTATGTTTCCCTCTAAGAATGTGTGCAGCTGTA
Organism: Oscillospiraceae bacterium; assembly: GCA_051658665.1. Taxonomy (GTDB): domain Bacteria; phylum Bacillota; class Clostridia; order Oscillospirales; family Ruminococcaceae; genus JBOFNA01. The sequence goes on along the minus strand of JBOFNA010000095.1, from coordinate 9,881 downwards.
GAAGCAACACGACCTAATGGTTTATCAGTTGCATCTAAGATGTACCATTTTCTTATAACTTCATTAGGTTTTGCCATATAAGTTGACATATTTTCTTCCTCCAGTTTATATTGGTGAGTTTAAACTAATCTTTAAAACTCAATTACTTTGACCATTTTACCTTATAAAAAACTTATTGTCAATACATTTTTTACCTAAAAATTATATATCACTTTCAAACTCTCTTTTTCTTTTGTTTTCTCTTATTATCTTTCTTATGCTCACTTTCTATTTTCGTTTTATTTTGTTTTATTTTCTCTTGTTTTTAGAATTATATAAATTTAAGATATATAATAATAATCTATAAATAGTATATTTATTTTATTAAATTTATTATTAATTTAGGTATTTTTTTGCTTAATAGTTAAAATGAAAATGATTATTTTAAAATATAATCATTTTCATTTTATAACATTATTTATTATTTGACTATAATTCTATGAATTTTTGAGAATAGTACCCGCTGCAATACAAAAGTCAAATAGAATATAATTGTGTTATTTATCTATATCAACTTTATCTATATCAACTTTATCTATATCATTATTTTTTCTAGACAACTTTACATATACAAACTCTTTAAAAAGTTTATATATAACTGCAAATGTTGGTACACCTAATAGCATACCTAAAAACCCAAAGATTTTGCCAAAAACTAATGTTGAAAACAAAACCCAAAACCCAGAAAGCCCAGTTGAGTCGCCTAATATCTTAGGTCCTAAAATATTGCCGTCAAATTGTTGTAACCCTAAAATTAATAAAGTAAACCATAAAGCTGTTATTGGATTTACCGTTAATATAATTAGAAATCCAGGTACAGCACCAATAAATGGTCCGAAAAACGGTACAATATTAGTTGCTCCAACAATAAAACTTATTAATACAGGGTATGGCATTTTAAAAATGCTCATTAAAACAAAACAAAGGCATCCTATTATAAATGAATCAATAGATTTTCCTATTAAAAATCTATTGAAAATAGAAAAACAATATCTACCTAAGTCAATAAGTTTGACTGCAACTTTATCACTAAATGTTGCATATGTTAATTTTGTAAATTGACTTACAAACTTTTCTTTACTACCTAACATATAGCAAGATATTATAATACCCATAAAAAAGCTATAGAAACTTTTTGTAATCGAACCTGTGAAAATTAAAATAAATGGTACCATGCTTGAAATAAAATTTTTCACCCAAGTTATAATAGTATCATAACTTATATCTAGGTCATTTACCCAATAATAAAGCTCCGGATACCCAAATAATACATCCTCTATTTTATTAAAAAACATATTAATACTTTCTGGTGCAGTAATGGCAATGTTTTTAATGCTCAATATAAGTTGTGGTAAAACAATCATAATTGCCAATATCAAAGTTATAACAACTAAAATATAAACTAATAATATAGACATACCTCTTTTAGTTCTTTTGTTTAAAGATGTTTTATCAAAAAGGTTATCTTCAATAAAATTTAACGGCCCAGTTAATAAGAAAGATATAACAAACCCAATTATAAAAGGTTTTATTGTTTCTATAGCGAAATTAAAAACATCAACTAAATTACCGATATTTTGAATGCTATAATAAAAAAACAAACTAATCGATAGGGCCATAGTTATAGGTAACGCTTTTTTAACAATTTTTATGAAAGATTGCATTTTAATACTCCTTAATTTTATCTCTTTTCCGTTATTATAACACAGTAAGTAAGCTTTTCCAAATTATAAAATATGTTTGTATTTTCATTTTAATTATGTTACTATTACTAATAAGGAGTGATTTTTTAATGGACGACACCAGTAGTTTGCCCCTTATAATGTTATTATTTGTTTTGATTTTATTGTCTGCGTTTTTTTCAGCGTCAGAAACTGCTTTTTCATCATTAAATAAAATTAGACTTAAACATTATGTTTCAGGCGGCAACAAAAAAGCTTTGAAAGCTTTAAATTTATCTGAAGATTATGACACCATTTTATCTACAATATTAGTAGGTAATAATGTCGTTAATATAGCATCTGCATCTATTGGTACTGTTTTATTTACAAATATTTTTGGCCAAAACGGTATAATTGTATCAACATTTTTTATGACAATTGTTGTTTTGATTTTCGGTGAAATACTACCTAAATCTTTAGCAAAACAAAATGCTGAAAAAACAGCCATTGCATTTTCAACTGTTTTACAATGGTTAACTTTAGTTTTAAAACCAATTATTAAATGTCTTTTAAAACTAAAAAGAGCTATATCTAAAGATGATAATTCAAAAAAAAATTCACCTTCTGTTACTGAAGTTGAACTTAAATATATAATAGACGAAATTGAAACTCAAGGTGTTTTAGACGAAGAAGAAGGTAAACTTTTAAGGTCTGCACTTGATTTTGATGATATATACTCTGAAGAGGTCTTAACTCCAAGGGTTGATATCGTTGGAATTAATGTTAATGATAGTAATGAAAAACTTAAATATTTATTTTTTGAGACTAAGTTTTCAAGAATTCCCGTTTACAAAGACAATATAGATAACATCATAGGTGTTATAACACAACAAAAGTTTTTTACCTACCTTTTACAAAATAAAACTTTTAAAATAAAAGATATAATGCAAAATACTCTACATGTTCCGCCTAAAAAATTAATATCTGACCTTATGGTTGAATTGCAAAGTAAAAAACTTCATATGGCAGTTGTTACAGATGAGTACGGAGGTACTCTTGGTATCTTAACTTTAGAAGATATCTTAGAAGAGTTAGTCGGTGACATTTGGGACGAACACGAAGACATTGTAAATGTTGTTGAAACTATATCTGAAAACAAGTTTTCTGTATCTGGCGATACTAATCTATACGATTTTTTTGATGAAGTAGGTTATGATTACACCAACTTTTCAACAACTATCAACACTGTAAATGGCTGGGTTATGGATGTTTTGGATAAACTGCCTGATGGTGGTGAAAAGTTTGTTTTTGATAATTTAGTGTGTACTGTAATAGGCGTTGACGAAAAAAGGATATGCCATTTAACTATAGAAAAAATAAATGTTTAATCAAATTATATATAATATTAAACCAAAAGGTAAATTTACCTTTTGGTTTTTTTAATTAAATTTATAAAATAATTGTATAAGTTTAAAAATATATTTCAATAATACAAATGAATAGAAGGTGATATTATAAAAACTATTGATATAAAATTATTATTTAAAACTTTTTTTATAACTTTATTTTTGCTTTTTTCAACATTATTTATATCTTATATTGTATCAATACCATATAATATAAATAAAACACAAAATGTAAATAAACCAATAAATAGCATTCCTAAACAACCCTCTGTAAATATTCTTATACAAATAACTGAAGATAAAAACAGTGCCCCTATGTATTACACTATAATATCCATACAACCTAGTACAAACAAAATTTTAACTTCTACATTACACAAACAAACAGCTGTTTTTTTAAACAATAATAACGCTAACCTAATACAAAGTTACTCTTACGCTGGTAATATGCAAGTTATTGAATCTTTGGAAAAAAGCTATAACATAAAAATAAATAACTATATAAATATGAACTTTAGAGAGTTAGGCGAGTTTTTAGATAATTTTGGAACAATTAACTATAAAGTCTTTGAAAATATTTTTATTAAAGATAATTTTAATAGAACAGTTTTCAAATTAGATAGTGGCGATAAAGATATGACAGGCTATATGGCCAGTAATATGATTTTATATAGCTCTATAAATTACGACGAAAAATTAATATTAGTAAGTAATATTTTAAAAGAGTTTATTTTGCAAAATTTTAAAAATATTGAAGAAGAAAATTTAAGTAAAAAATTAATAAAATGTACGGAAAATTTGGAAACTGATATTACAACAACAAATGTTTTTAAAATATCTAAATCTCTAAGTGATATAAAAGACGATTATACAATAAAACAAATTAATACCACTGGCTCTTTAATAGATAATATTTTTTATTTAGACGACCTTACAATAAACAAATTGTCCGAGATATCATAAATTCTCAGACAATTTGTTTGTTTTTATTCTTTACTCAAAAACTATATTAACAGTGTTCATAAAGTTATTACTTAACGTAAAATATCTGTTTAATTTTTTGTTGAAAATATTTTTAACAAAATCTCTTTTAACAACAGTATCCATAATATTTGATAAAAACTCACTGTCTTGAGAAAATCTATTGTAAATATCTGCATTATCAAACTTAAAAACTAAACTTTTATCACCTTTAGCCAATGCATCTTGTATTTCTTTTATCATAAAATCTTTTTGTTTGTTATAATCATATATTATTGAGTTGTTTGCCACAAAATAATTTAAATCTGAAAAATCCACAACTGGTAATGGAGGATTTTTATCATAATCTATAATATGGTCTTTTGTTAATTCTTTTTCTGTAATATGAAAATAGCTATAATCAATAGAGTCTATAGGTTTTTCAAGTTGATCATCTTCAACCCTTATATCATTCCAAGTAGGGTCGATATAGTAATATTTCCCATCTAATTCAACAAGGTTCCAACCATGGTTAACATCTCTACTGTAACCTCTTACATATAAAGATTTTATGCCTATTAAGTTAGCTAAATATTGATAAGCTTTACCATAACCTTGACAAACTGCTTCACCGTTTAAAAAAACTCCATCTATCCAATAGTTACTATTTTTTCCATCGTCATTGTAAAATGTTTTATTTAAAACATAGTCATGTATATACTTGCTTTTTTCATAATCTGTTGTTAAACTTTGTGCACCATTTAATACTACATTTACTTCTTGAGATATTTTTTGTTTTTTTAAGTCAACATCTTGTCTAGAGTAAAAGTAGTTGAATTTTATTGATATCACTTCGTTTCCCCTAGTTCTGTAAACAATGTCTTTAATATAAAAATGTTCAGGAGAGTCATTTATATAATAGTTATATATACGCTCAACATTATCGTAACTCGTTTTAGGAATATCAACTTCATCTTTCATACTATCTATTGAACTATAAATGATGTCATAAATATTTTTTTCTTCATCATTTAATGTAGCTCTTGCCATTTTCATATCTTTAAACAAAATAGGATAATCTACCTTCTGTAAATTACTAAGTTTATCAACATTAAATGCATTATAAACCATATCTACCATTTTGTTATCTATAGTGAAAAATGATACTACCGCAATAATTAGAAAAAATGATACTACGAGTATCCCCATAATCCTATTCATACTTTATCCTCCAAATCTATAAAGTTTTAATATATTATTTATCTTTTAAGTTTTTATGATCAGAATTTACCTTGTATTATACCATTATAAAAAAATAATTAAAAGTTTTTTTTTTTTTTGACAATATAATTATAAAGATATATAATATTAACTATATTCTTCTTTTTAAATAATTAAATATTACATGTAATGTTTAATCTATTTTTTACGATAACTTTATTATAAAGCAAGAAAGGTCACAATTAAACAATATGATTAATTTAATGAAAAAAAACATAATATACGTAATATTATCTTTAACAATTTTAAGTGCAGGAGTATTCTACGTTGTACAAAGTAATTATTTTAAAGACTCTACCACTACACAAACAGAAGGTTTGCAAGATAATAACGAAGAAAAAGACGAAAGTCTTGATGGCGAAAATTCAGACTCTCTAAATAATGATGTCGACCAATCGGACCAACTACTTGAAAGTGAAAATCAGCAAAACCAAAATAATGACGAAAACTCAAGTAATACCGATGCTGACCAAAGCCAACAGCAAAACCCTGATGGCACTCCAAATTCAAACAACAACCTTGGTAACTCTACCCCCCCAAACAATGGCGGGTCTGGCAATAACTCAAATGGAGGTCAAACTACAACACCTCCACCTACAACACCTCCACCTACAACACCTCCACCTACAACACCTCCACCTACAACACCTCCGCCTGTCCCAGTATCTTCTGATATGAAGGGTGTTTGGGTATCTTATCTTGAACTTAATTCGCTTTTAAAGAACAAAAGCCAGTCTCAATTTACTGCAAACATAAATCAAGTTTTCGCAAATGCAAAAGACTTAGGTTTAAATACTGTTTTTGTTCACGTTCATTCACATAGTGACTCTTATTATCCTTCTGCATATTTTCCATGGTCAACCTACGTAAGTAGTAACGCAAATGGCCCTGGTTTTGACCCTTTAGCTATAATGGTACAAAGAGCTCATTCATATGGCCTTAAATTTCATGCATGGTTTAACCCTTATAGAGTAAATTTAAATCGCAACAATTATCCGCAATTAACATTAAATGCTGGCTCAAAGCCATTCTTAGACCCATCAAATCAACAAGTTATTAACCTTTTAACTTCTGCAGTTGCTGAAGTTGTTAGAAACTACAATGTTGATGGTGTGCAATTTGATGATTATTTTTATGCCACTACAAATATGAGTGTTGACGCTGGTCAATATCAAAATTATAGAAACTCAGGTGGCTCTTTAGGTCAAGCAGATTGGCGACGAGATAATGTTGATAAATTAGTGAGAACAACATATTCTACTATAAAATCTATAAAACCAAAAGTTAAGTTTGGAATAAGCCCACAAGGTAACAACCAAAATAACTATAACTCTCAATTTGCAAATGTTACAAAATGGGGTCAATCCAAAGGATATGTAGACTATATTGCTCCTCAACTTTACTGGGGTTACGAACATACATCTGCTGGTTTTACAAAGAAAATTGCAGAATGGTCAAATATAGTTACAAGTGTAGACCTTATAATTGGTCTTGGACCTTATCGCTCTGGTAAGCAAGATAGCTTCGCTGGATCTGGCATTAATGAATGGATTAATAATAAAAATGTAATAGCACGACAAGTTTCGGATATATTTAAAAACTCTAAAACAAAAGGTTTTATATTATTTGATTACAAAAGCATGTTCCAAATATCTGGATATAGCGGATCTGGGTATGCATGGGAAGAGCGTGAAAATTTAAAAAGCGTTTTAAAATCTAATTAGACTCCCATAATTATATTGTAACCAATATTTAATAAAAATTAAATTAAATTATTTTAAAAATAAAAATGTTAAAGCAAAAAAAAACTTGACATTTTTATTTTTTTATATTTAAAAAATAGTTGATTTTATTTTTTAAAAATGTTAACATTATAAAAATATTAAAAAGTTTGGAGGTACAAATATGAACCATCTTATAGACCCATTAGACTTAACTTTAAAAGAAACAAATGACCTTATTAAGTTGGCCGAAGAAATTCAAAAAAGTCCAGAAAAATACTCGCAATTGTGTAAAGGTAAAGTAATATCAACATTATTCTATGAGCCAAGTACAAGAACCCGCTTAAGTTTTGAAGCAGCAATGCTTAATTTAGGTGGTAATGTACTCGGCTTTTCTTCTGCAGACACAAGTTCAGCCTCTAAGGGTGAAAGTGTTGTAGATACTATACGTACAATCTCCTGTTACTCAGATATCTGTGTCATGCGACACCATAAAGAAGGTGCCCCTAAAGTCGCCTCTTTACACTCTAGTATTCCTGTTATAAATGCTGGGGACGGTGGTCATCAACACCCAACTCAAACACTTACTGATATGCTAACAATATCAACATATAAAAACAAGTTAAACAATTTAACTATAGGGCTTTGTGGAGATTTAAAATTTGGTCGTACAACTCACTCACTAATAAAATCTCTAACTAGATATGAAAATATTACATTTATACTGATTTCACCTTCTGAATTAAAAATACCATCTTACATAATAAACGAAATTAAAAAATCAAAAACATCTTCATTTATTGAAACATCATCACTTGAGGATGTAATCGCTCAACTAGATGTCCTTTATATGACACGTGTGCAAAAAGAAAGGTTTTTTAATGAAGAAGATTATATACGACTAAAAGACAGTTATATACTAGACGCTGAAAAAATGTCAAAAGCTAAAAAAGATATGATTGTTATGCACCCAATGCCTAGAGTAAATGAAATTGCTACAGAGGTTGACGAAGACCCACGTGCACATTATTTTCAACAAACTAAATGTGGTGTTTATGCTAGAATGGCATTAATTTTAAAAATGTTAAATATTAATTTGGAGGATTTAAAATAATGTTAAATGTTGATAGTATAAAAAACGGTATTGTAATTGACCATATAGAAGCTGGTAAAAGCGTTGAAATAGTTAACTATTTACAACTTGACAAAACTAACTATTCAACTGCAATAATAAAAAATGCTAAAAGTAATAAAATGGGTAAAAAAGATATTATAAAAATAGAAGAATATATTGATGTCAATTTTGATATACTTGGGTTTATTGACTCTAATATATCAATAAGTATTATAAAAGATAATAAAATCATTGAAAAGAAAAAATTAAAACTTCCTAACGATATCGAAGATGTTATTAAATGTAAAAACCCTAGATGTATAACATCTATTGAACAAGAACTAAAACATATTTTTAAGTTAGACGTAACTTCAGACCCTGCTTATAGATGTATATATTGCGAACATGAGTCATCTTTATATTAAATACATTGATATTTTTATATTTATAATTAAGATCTAAATAATATACTAATATTTTAAGATGTATGAAAATAAATTTTTATACATCTTAAATAATCTTTATATTTAAGACTATTTAAGTGATCATTTATATTATATACTTTACCGTCATACCTCAAATATATCTCATAATATTTTTATTATATTAATAAGTTTTTTATCTGAAAAATATTTTTAATTAAATATTTTATATTATATTTTCAAATTTAAAAACTTTAAATATCTTTTTTTAGATAATATAACAAAATTAAACCCAAAAGGAGAGTTATTATGTTGTCCCAACAAGAAAAAGAAATAATCAAAAGTACTTCTCAAACTTTAAAACAACATGGTGAAGACATAACTAAACTATTTTATCAAAATATGTTTAAAAATGACCCTGAAATTAAAATGCTCTTCGACATGGATAATCAAAAAAGTGGTGAACAACCTATTAAATTAGCTGCAGCGTTATTAACAGTATCACAAAACATTGATAACTTATCAAGCATTATGAGTGCCATTGACAAAATATCGCAAGTACATGTAGACGCAAAAATAAAGCCAGAGCACTATCCAATAGTAGGTAAAAACCTTATTTTAACTATTCAAGAGTTTTTAGATATTGACAATAACAATGAAATTATCTTTGCATGGAGTAAGGCTTATACAGTTCTATCACAATTATTTATTGAAAAAGAATCACAATTATATAAAGGTTAAATATATGAATTTATTATATAAAACATTAAGTATACTTTCATTTTCTATCGGTGTATTAGGTGCGTTTATACCTATATTACCAACAACACCATTTATTTTATTAGCATTGCACTTGGCATCTAAAACCGACAGTAAAATATTAGTCAAAATAAAATCAAGTAAAGTATATATAAAGTATGTGAAAGAATTTGACGAATCAAAAACATTAAGTAAAAGCAGAAAAATATTTCTACTAACATCAGTATCTATAATACTATTGTTTCCATTAATAATATTAAAATGGTATCTGAAAATTATAATAATATTAACATACATTCTATTATATTGGTATTTTATATTCAAAATCAAAACAAAGTAAACATAAAATATATGTTTACTTTGTTTTGATTTAAATTGATATATTTAATTAAAAAAACTAACATAAATGTTAGTTTTTTTTTGGTGGGAGCGGATGGATTTGAACCATCGAAGTCGTAGACAACAGATTTACAGTCTGCCCCCTTTGGCCACTCGGGAACACTCCCTTATTAATTTAT
>JBOFNA010000094.1:0-5951 GCA_051658665.1 Oscillospiraceae bacterium | reverse complement strand
ATTCGTGTCGCTGGTGACCGCATTGCCAGAAATCATAGCGAGCATCATTGCGATCATCCCGCAGATTATATCCTCCCTCATAACCGCCATCATCCAATCTATTCCGATGATTATCCAGGCGGGTATCGATTTGCTGGTGTCGCTGATTCAGGCACTGCCACAGATTATAACGTCCATCGTGGCGGCGATACCCATTATCATTGAAGGACTGGTCAACGCCATTGTCGGCAACATCGATAAAATTATCATGGCGGGTGTGCAGCTGCTGACTTCGCTTATAATGAATCTTCCGAAAATCATCGTGGAGGTCGTGAAAGCCGTGCCACAGATTATAGCAGCATTGGTTAAGGGCTTCATGGATTCGGCTGGCAAACTTGTCAATGTTGGCTCTGACCTTATCAAAGGTCTGTGGCAGGGCATTTTTAACGTCGGCGACTGGCTATGGGGCAAAATCTCCGGCTTCTTCGGCGGAGTGGTGGATAAAATCAAGAACTTCTTTGGCATCCACTCGCCGTCCACGCTGTTTGCCGAACTCGGCGGTAATATGGGCGAAGGTGTCGGCGTGGGATTTGAAAAGGCTATGGCGCACGTTTCCGACGATATGCAAAACGCCATCCCCAGTAGCTTTGATGTGGACGCGGGCGTCAATGTCCGTGGCGGTGTGAATGGTGTTGGCGGTATCGGAGGCACTGGCGGCAATCCGCTGGTGGTCGTACAGCAGATGATTGTCCGCACCGAGGACGATATCCGCAGAGTATCACAGGAACTATATAACTTAATGCAGACCGGCTCAAGGGCACAAGGTCGGTTCAATCCGGCATAAGGAGGTGGCGATTTGGGATTTATATATAACGGAATATCTTCACAGAGCATGAAAATCAAAGCAAGGCTCACCAATTGTCAAGCATCACCCTCGCTTCGCAACTCCTTTGTGAGCATCCCCGGCAAACCGGGTGTAGCCGATTTCGGCAGCGACAGCGCGGAGCGGATTATCACTGTACACTGCAATATTTTTCCTCAGCGGAATTTTGCCGCCTTGGTCGCTGTGCTGGACGATATGGCCGAATGGCTTGACCCAACGCACGGCGCAAAGCAAGTCACCTTCGATGATGTGCCAGACAGATATTTTACCGCACGGCTGTCGGAAGCTGTGGACTGCGGGCGACTCATATTATCGGCAGGCGCATTTGAGTTGCGTTTTGTCTGCCCAGACCCTCACGCTTACACGCTGACGGATGAAACCTACACCCTCACAACCACCGGCAACCACGAGGTTCGCAGGCTCAAGGGCAACACTGATTCCGAGCCAGTGTATCTGCTCAGAGGTGTCATCCCCTCCGGCACAAGCACTTATATATCGCTTACGACCAACAATGAAGTGTTGCGCATTATAGGCCCACTTGCAACGAATGAAACGCTGGTCATTGACACCGGCAGAGTAACCGCCAAGGTGGTGGATGCCCAAGGTGAGACCCTCCGAAACGGTCTGCCGTGCATGGAAGAATTGAATTTTCCTGTTTTAGAAAAAGGGATAAATACCGTTCAAATATCAATTGTGGGTGCTACATTTACGGAACTCAGAATACAAGCTATGAGCCGATGGAGGTGAGCGAGTTTGGCTGTTAAATCAATACTATCAACACAAGAGGATTTCACAGGCGAAATCCCGATAACCGAGCAGAGTACCGCCATTTGGCGTTTCAATGAAACTGCGCCGGACAGCGATATGCGGCTCATGGATTCCTCCGGTAATAGTCGGCATCTTACGGTGTCCGGCTGGTCTGGAACGACCGCCGCTCTGCCCAATGGTCGGCATGGTCGGTATTTCCGGATGAATACCAATAATCCCACCACAGAAAAGACGCATCTGATCGCCACCAATGACGGCAGTTTCTTTTCCGATATGAGTGGCAAGATTGCGATAGGCGGTTGGATTAATCCAACCACATATTCTGTTGGCAATACCTACTGTCCAATTTTCAATACACGCGGCGGACCCGGTCAGCCACTTTTCTACATCTCATTATATAGCGGTCGTCCTCGTATGATGTTGTATAACTCGGCGGGAACACTGCTCCTCGACCAGACTGAAACGCCCAGTATAACGCTCCGGAACAACGGCTGGTACTTTCTTGCGTCTATCATTGACCCAGTGAACAACACCTCTCAGACGGTTCTGGGCGACCGGAGTGACGGCACAGTTTGGACTTCTCCTCTACGAAGTTTTACTGGTACACTCAATGCTTCCTGCGTAGCGAATATTGAAATCGGTCGCCATACCGACACCTATTGGTATGCTGGCGGCGTGGATGATTGGTTCTTTGAAACCGACAGCACACTGACCACAGAAGATTTGGCTATGTATTTCCGTCAGTCCATGCTTGGAAACGGTGCAGATTCCGCTGCTGATGTTGATGCTCTGACGGAGCCGGGCAATGTGCTACTTAAACGGACAAATAATACTTATGCCAAAACTGGCATATTAGAAACCACGGCGACACTCTGTGCTTTGACCGGTTCCGGGCGCGTGGCGGTGACTACGGAATACATGGCGGGTGTAACGTCGATATCGCTTGTGGAAACCTCCACTTCCAACAATATGACCGACTGGTCTGTGTGGCAGGCGGTGGGCATCAACGGCGAGTTGCAATCGCCCAATAGAGAGTTTATCCGCTTCCGTGTTACGCTGACTACTACCGATACTTCACAAACTCCAAGGCTTCTGGACATACAGCTTCACGACATTCCGAAGTCGCCCTATGAACGACTTGGATTCGCTCGTCCTGTGGTGCTGGATAATAACGGAGCGTGGGAATCCGTGCTTGAAAATGCCTATGACATCATCGCCACTGGCGAAATAAACGGTGCTGACACTTTGGATTTCAAGATTCCTTTCAACGATGGAAAGCGGGTGTCGCTGGACAATGAGAAGTCAGTGCAGATCGCGGATGAGATTTACAGAGTGCGAACGCTCACCGATGAAAAGGCCACGGACGGCAGTATATTGACTTCAGTGTACGCTGAAGCCGCTTTCTATGATCTGACCTACAGTGCGGAAAAACAGCCTACCGAATTCAATGCCGCTCGTGCCGATGAGCCGATGCGCTACGCTTTGCAAGGTACCGGCTGGTCGGTGGGAACGGTAAATGTCACTACGTTGCGGACTTGGACGTGTGAAGAGAAAAACTCCCTCGCTATTCTGCGACAGTTGGCGAGTATCCATGGCGGCGACCTTGTGTTTGACAGCCGTAATCGGATTGTAAGCCTTCTCACTTTCAGCGGCACTGACAGCGGCGCACTGTTCGCCTACAAGAAAAACCTCACCAGCATCAAGCGCGTGGTTGATACACGCTCTTTGGTGACCCGGCTACACGCCTCATACAACAACTATGCTGAAGAATAGCGAGAATACCGTGCGCTATTTCAACTCCGTGGTACGCTCCGGCGATACGCTGGTCATTCACACCAGCGGCGAAACCTCCACCGGATTGGACTGCTACATTTACCCCAATCAGGCCATGGAAGCCGGGAGCATTAAGCTGTCTCAAGGAGCAGGCTCTCAAGACGCGGTATTCCTTTCGGTGGCAAACCCCGGCGATGAGTTTGCGTTGCTTGCGTCAGAACGGCGGTGTCTGCGAAACGGCAGTCCTACACCGAAACACGGCTTTTATCAGTACACCGCCGTTTATGATGATAAGCATTTAGTGGAGCTTGAAAAGGGCAAATCAGCGCGTGTATATTTTGAATTCAAAGAGATGCAGGAAGGAGACCATAGCCTATGAGCAGGGATTATCTAAAGGGCAAAAAGTGCATGATCTGGTCGTTCATGGGCAACACCCGGATGTTCCAGGCATTGAACAATCATGGTGACCGTTTTGATACGGTGGGTATCTTCACCTTTGAGGTGGATATCACCGGCACGATTACCGAAACCGGTACAAACATCAGTGGCATGATGCCCTACATCAATAAATGGCCGCATATCAAGTGGTTGCTGACTATTATGAACCACGGCACGGACAGCATTTTCACCGCGCTTCGCAATAACACGAACGGTGCAAAGGATAAATTTCTCACCGAGATTGTGAGGATTATGCAGAAATATCCGTGGTGCGCTGGAGTAGACATCGACTTGGAGCGTGGCGGCGGATATGAAAATAAGGACGCTGCAAATGCTCTGTTCCGTGACATCTACAACACTGTTAAAGCCTATAATCGCACGAAACTTATGAACATCTGTCTGCCCGGCATGGGCGGGTTCCGCGCCGGGACCGGTGTCGCCGAGAAGCTGGCTGGAGGGTACCTATGACTATGCCACGAGGGTGATGTCGTCTGACAAGATATTCATGGGATTGCCCGCCTACGGTTGGGAGTGGCAGATTTACCGAAAGCCGGAGGAAATCGGCAAGACCTATCGCGGTACCTCCAACACATACTATGCCGCCGAAATCTGGATGAACGGCGGCTATAATTATGCTGACCGCCAAGCATACATCCCCTTCGCTGCCTATTGGGATGACTACGATAAAGTGCCGTGGATTCTGCCTTTCGTTTACGACTTCATGGAGGGACAGGATGCTGTTTCAAGAGAAAGTCCAATCACAGGCGAAACCTACAACCGCCGCAATTATCTGACCTGTTACGGTAAGGAGCAGAAGTCTGAATTTGGCACGATTTATCTTGATCGAAACGGCAATCCGGATAGCTACACAGGGAATATGATTATTGGTGACACCACGGCAGCGGTTGCCGCAAACAGCACCGCTACATATAACTTCACAATTTCTACGGCAGGAGTCTATGACATTGCGGTACGCATTGGCTTTCCGTTTTGGGATAAAAATGGTATCAATTTCACTTTGGACGGTACTGCGGTGTTTTTCAGCGAGAACCGCTTGTGGTGGCCATATTGGAAGAAGAGCCACTGGCGAGCTTTGGCAATGCGGCGCACTTTATCCGCCGGGCAGCACACCATTGTTATCACGGGCGGAGTTCCCGGCTCGACCTTCTATGGCTTCCGTGTTTGCAGTGTCTTTTCCCAGAAGCCATGGGCTGGCAGTGCATCGTTTGGACTTTCACCTCGGCATTTCAAGGATGTGAACGGTACCATGCGCGCTCCGGCGGAAGGATTCCGTTTGACCAGCGAAGTTCTAAGAAGAAAACCGGATTCGGCACTTGCCTGGTATGAGGACTTCCGTGACAATCCGCCTATCCCCGACACCTATTGGACGACGCTGTCCGGAAGCTGGAGCGTGTGGCGAAGCGACCCGTATGCCAGCACCAGAGTCTATTCTCAGCTTGAGGGCAGCGGTCAGTTTGCTTGGAAATACTCTAGCTTTACCGATGTGCATCTTCGAGCAAGGATTGCGTCCCCTGCAAATGGTACAGGTCGAGCGGGTGTCTTTATTGGCAACCTGTTCTGCTGCATTAACATTGGAAACCAACGAGTGGAACTCTATCAAGGAAATACGCTTTTGAACAGTTGGCAAGGGGAATATTCTCGCACCACCGATGCCAATATCCGTGACAATCCGAATATGTACCTCATTGAGATGCGCAAACGCGGCAACGCTGTCCGAGTATATTCTGACAATAGCAATACGCTACGCTTCACGGCAAACATCTCGGCAACTTCCGGTTATGCCGGAATCCAATCGGACGGACAAATCAAATGCGAGCTGCTCCGCTTGGGCGATGCCTGGACTTATGAGCCGTATGAGGCATTTGATGTGACCATGCCGGATGGCACATCCATGAGTTATGGCAGAATTGCTAGAAATAACGTCACTTGGGATGATGAGTTCGAGGTATTCACCATAAATTCCGATGTGGAGGAAATCAGCACACGAAGCGATGACATTTCCATGGACTATGACTTCTACCACTCGGATATCATCCGTGTGGCCTGCGGTGGTGATTATACAGCAACGGTCACACCGAGGGATATCAAT
>JBOFNA010000093.1:0-7456 GCA_051658665.1 Oscillospiraceae bacterium | reverse complement strand
CTATTTCGGCAGAACAATCTGGATCAACGCTCATAACAGTCATAACAACACTTACGTCATTACGCATATCATCAGGAAAAAGTGGTCTTATAGGTCTATCTACAACTCTTGATGATAAAACAGCTTTTTCACTAGGTCTTCCTTCTCTACGCAAAAAAGATCCAGGTATTTTACCAACTGAGTATAACTTTTCTTCAAAGTCCACAGATAATGGAAAAAAATCAATACCATCTCTTGGATCTTTAGACATTGTAGCATTAACTAAAACAGTTGTTTCTCCATATTTAACTAAACAAGAACCATTAGACAAACCACACATTTTACCTGTTTCAACAATAAATGGTCTTCCTGCTATTTCTGTTTTAAATATTTTAAAATTATTAAACATTTTTCCTCCTCTGACAGCTCTGTTTAGCAATAAATTTATTATTTAATTAATTTTAAATAATAAATTCACTGCTAAATCAAACACATGCTGTCCTTAAATATTACTTTAGATAAACACATAAAGGCAGAGAAATCTCTGCCTTTTTAAATTATTTTCTTAAACCTAATTTTTGAATTAATGCACGATATCTTTCAATGTTTTTATTTTTTAAATAAGACAATAAATTTCTTCTATGTCCTACCATTTTTAAAAGGCCTCTTCTTGAATGATGATCATGATTATGCTCTTTTAAATGCTCTGTTAAATGATTTATTCTATAAGTTAATATTGCAACTTGCACCTCTGGTGAACCTGTATCATTTGCATGTGTTTTATATTCGCCAATTATTTGGTCTTTAATTTCTTTTTCCATTTTTTATCTCACCTTTCTATAATTCGCCTAGACATAGTAAATGGTTGGTGATGCACCCTTTGGGTTTATCCATAAACCATATATAGGTATGTTGTAATTCTAACATTTTTTATATTGAAAGTAAAGTATTTTATATTATTTTATATCCATTGTTTTTTGATAAATTCGCAATCCCTAATATATCATCTTTTAAGATATCTAAATTTTTAAAAACCTTTTCTCCTCTTATATAATTGAAAAAATAAACTTTTATCTTTTTATTATACAAATTACCGCTGTAGTCTAAAATAAATGTCTCAGCTAATGGCTCTTTAGACCCTACTGTTGGTTTTATACCAACGTTTGTAGCAGAATAATTATACCCTTTTTCTGTTTGTGTTAAAGTTGCATATGCTCCATATTTAGGTAAAATTTGACCATCGTTAAACGGTTGATTTATTGTTGGTCTTTCTATTGTTCTTCCCAACTGGTTGCCCTTTTTCACCTCTAAGTCTATGTAATAAATATACCCCAACAGCTTATTAACTTTTTCAATATTTCCTTTTGAAAGCTCACTCTTTATCAATGTTGTGCTTATAATTTCGTTGTCCATTTTTACTGGAAATACGATCTCAAATATAATGTTAAACTTTTTACATGTTTCTCTTAAAAAATCTACTCCAAAGCTACCATTTTTACCAAATGTAAAGTTATATCCACAAACAATTTTTCTAACAAATAAGTTTTTATATAGAAGTTCTATAAATTTTTCTGCATTAAAATCTTTAAATTCTTTGTAAAAAGGTGCTACAACATTTTTTACACCAACATTTTTCAACAAATCTATTTTTTGATCAAATGTAATTAAATAATTTTTTCTTGATATCTTTTCATCAAATGTAAAAACTGCACTTTCATAATTTGGTGAAAAAGTTTTTAGTATAACTTCTTTATGCCCTATATGTACGCCATCAAAAAAACCAAGAGCTATTGCGTTTGGTTTCTTAAAATCAACTTTTTTATTTATATCTGTAATTATATTCATATCTATTCCTTAAAAAAACTTTTTAATCTCAGTTTTTCACAATCATCTATATAAGCTATAGCTATAAATTTTTTCTTATAATCATAAATACGCACTCTATCACCAATTGCCATTGAATGTATATCTAATTTTACACCATTATTGAATTTTTCTGTTTCATCAATATCTAAATTAATTATAGGTAAGTCTAAAAATAATGTTTCAACTTTTACAACTCGATCTTTTAACTTACCAGCATTATTTAAATCTATTATCTCATTTATAGTGATGCTTTTATCCAATGAAAACCCATCACTCTCAAATCTCCTTAAAGATTTAAGGCATCCTATCGATCCCATCATTTCACAAATGTCACTTGCTAATGATCTTATATAAGTCCCTTTTGAACAAGTAACGTCTAAAATGAATGTTTGTGTTTTATCACAAAATTTTAAAACATTTATTTCTTCAATTTTAATTTTTCTGTTATTTCGTTCAACTTCTTTACCTTTTCTTGCGAGGTTATAAAGTTTTTGTCCATTAATCTTAATTGCAGAATACATAGGTGGCTTTTGATCTATATCTCCTTTAAATTTATCTAAAACATTTAATAAATCTTCTTTTGAAAAGTTTGTTTTAATAGTTTTTAAAACATTACCTGTAATATCTAATGTATCTGTTAAAACACCAATCTGCACCTCACCTATATACCTTTTATTGTAAGTCTTCATTAACGGTATTGCTTTTGTCGCATTTCCCAAAAAAAGCACCAAAACTCCTGTTGCCATTGGGTCCAGCGTTCCACTATGTCCAATTTTTCTTGTAGATAAAATTCCTCTTGTTTTTGCTATAACATCAAAAGATGTGAAATCTTCTGGCTTATCTATAACTAAAACACCGTTTATATTCATAAAAACATTACCTTATATTTTTCGTTAATACTTCTAATATTTGTTGTTTTACTGATTTAATATCACCATTTACAACACATCCTGCAGCTCTTATATGTCCACCACCACCAAAATATTCAGCAAATTTATTTGCTTCATAATTTTTAGTCGTCCTAAAAGAAACTTTAAAACATGTTTCGTTTTTTTGTTTTATTGTAACTCCACACTCAACACCTTTGATTTTAGAAGAAGCAGCAGTAACTCTATCAAGTTCAGACTGGTCAACATTAAATTGGTCTATATCCTCTTGTAATATTGTTATAAAAGCACATTTGTTATCAATATAGTACTCTAGTTTGCTCAAAACTTTAGACTCTAAAGCAACATACTCTTTTGTTACACAATCAAAGTTTATATAAGCTATCATATCATATTCTGCACCTGATTCTATTAAAAGTGCAGCTTTTTTATGAGAGTTAGGATTTACATTTTCGTACCTAAAACAACCTGTATCTGTTATTAAACCTGTATAAATACAATTTGATATGTTTTTATCTAACTCAATACCCATTTCCAAAATAATATCAAGTACATTTTCACAATTAGAAGATGCTTTTGTATTTAAATAAACATTATCTGCAAACTCTTTATGACTTACATGGTGGTCTATGTTTAATGTAATACTTTCATAGTTATCTTTTATATTTCCAATTAATTTAATGTCCGCAACATCAACAGAAATAGTGAATTTAACTTCAAACTCTTCTTCTACATAGTTTTTTAACATATAGCTAAACTTTTTAGGTATTTTATCGCCACAAACAACTCTAACTTTTTTACCTATTTTTTTTAAAGCGTAATAAAGTCCATATCCGCTTCCTGTAGTATCCCCATCTGGACTAATGTGGCAAATTATATCATAATTATCATTTTTTATAAAGAAATCACTTGCTTCTTTAACTGTCAAAAAATCACCTCCAAAATATTTTATAATTTTTTAAGCGTTTCATTTATTTTAAAACCATACTCAATTGAATCACTAGCCTTAAAAATAAACTCTGGCACTTTTCTAAGGTTTAAGTTTTTACCAATTTCACGTTTTATAAAACCTTTTGCACTATCTAAACCTTCAACCGCTTTAAGTGCTAAATCTTTACCATCTAATGATGATATATAAACTGTTGCAAACGATAAATCTCTTGTTACCTCTACTCTTAATATAGATATTAAACTAGATTGTATCCTTGGGTCTTTTAATGAAAGCATTATGTTAAAAAGTTCTCTTTTAACATCTTCAGATATTCTATTAATTCTAAATGTGGACATGGTTAAACCTCCCTATTTAATTTTTATATTTAATCTCTGTATTCCTCAACAATAAACCCTTCTAGTATATCTCCTTCTTTTATGTCATTAAACTTTTCTAAAGATATACCACATTCGTAACCTTTTTGCACTTCTTTAACATCATCTTTAAACCTTTTTAAAGATAAAATTTTATCTTCAGCTATTACAATGCCATCTCTTACAACTCTTATTTGACATTGTCTTGTTATATTACCTTCTAAAATATATGATCCGCAAATTGTACCGATTGATGATAACTTATATACCAGTCTAACTTCTGCTCTACCTTTATCAACATCTCTAAATTTAGGTGCTAACATTCCTTTTATTGCATCTTTAATTTCTTCAATAGCATCATAAATAATTCTATAAAGTCTAATTTCAACTTCTTCTTTTTCGGCTATAACTTTGGCATTGGCCTCTGGTCTTACATTAAACCCTACAATAATTGCTTTAGACGCTCCAGCTAACATAACATCTGACTCTGTAACCGCACCTACAGCACCATGTATTACTTTTACTCTTACTTCTTCATTTGTTATCTTTTCTAAAGATTGTTTTACAGCCTCAACTGAACCTTGAACATCTGCTTTTATTATTATAGGTAGATCTTTAATTTCTCCTTGTTCAATTTGAGAAAAAATGTTGTCTAATGTAACTTTTTGGTACGAATTAAAATGCTCTTCTTTCGCTTTCCATTTTCTTTCTTCAACCAACTCTTTAGCTAAACGCTCATCTTTAACAGCATTCAACTCATCTCCAGCTGATGGAACTTCTGAAAGCCCTGTTATTTCAACAGGGATAGAAGGACCTGCAACCTCAACACTATTACCATTTTCATCTGTCATTACCCTAATTTTACCAATGCAAGAACCTGCAATAATAACATCTCCAATGTTCAATGTACCATTTTGTACTAAAACAGTAGCTACTGGCCCTCTGCCTTTATCTAATTTCGCTTCAATAACAATACCCTTTGCCATTCTATCTGGGTTTGCTCTTAACTCTTTAACATCTGCAACTAATTGTATCATTTCAAGTAATGTATCAAGGTTTTCACCCGTTTTAGCTGAAACAGGTACACAAATTGTGTCTCCACCCCACTCTTCTGGTACAATTTCGTGCTCTGTAAGCTCCTGCATTACTTTATCTTTATTTGAACCAGGTTTATCCATTTTATTTATTGCAACAACTATATTAACACCCGCTGCTTTTGCGTGATTTATAGCCTCAACTGTTTGTGGCATTATACCATCGTCAGCGGCAACAACCAAAATAGCAATATCAGTCATAGATGCGCCTCTGGCTCTCATAGATGTAAAAGCCTCATGTCCCGGTGTATCTAAAAATGTTATAAATTTACCTTTAACATTTACTTTGTAAGCACCAATGTGCTGAGTAATACCTCCAGCTTCTGTACCTATAACATCTTTATTTCTTATGGCATCTAACAACGATGTTTTACCATGATCAACGTGACCCATTACAACTACTATAGGACTTCTTTCTACTAATTTATCCATATCATCTTCAAGGTCTTCAATTACTCGCTCTTCTATTGTTACTACAATTTGTTTGGTAACTTTTGCCCCAAGTTCCGTAGCAACAACTTCTGCTGTATCATAATCTATGTTTTCAGTTAAAGTCGCCATAACACCTAATACCATAAGCTTCTTTATAATCTCAGCACCAGTTACTTTTAACAATGCTGCTAAATTAGCAACTGTAATTTCTTCTGGTATAGTCACTTCTAATTGCTTTTTCTTTTTATTCATTTCTTGTATACGCTGTAACTTTTCTGATTCAGATATTCTGTTCTTTGAAGATTTTTTACCTTTGCCCCTTTGAGCAGACTTTTGATTTAATTTTTGTTTTTTCTGAATATTATCATTCATTATTTTTGAGGTAGGAGCAATAGTTTCATATCTTTCATTATATTTATCTAAGTCAACATCTACAGCCTTAGTTTCTATATGTCTTACTTTTTTCTCTACATCAGAGTCATTATTCTCACCTAAATTAGATAATTTTAAAACTGTAACATTATCATCTCTTTTAGCTGCAGGTTGTTTCTTTATAAGTTTTTTTGCATCTTTTTCTTCATCACTTGCTTTTTCTTTAGTCTTTATATCTTTTTGACCTACAGGTTTTTTTTCTTTTGACTCTACAGTTTTAGTTTGTTTTTTTGTTTCTTTGCTTTTATTATTTAAGTACTTTTCTAAATCATCTACCATGTTTTCTTGTGTAAGTTTTTCTACAAAAAAATTAACTGTTTCTTCATCTAACATTGTATTATGCTTTTTGTCAACTGTAATATTAAAAGACTCCAAAAGTTCTAACATTTTTTTATTAGTCACCCCAAAATCTTTTGCTATATCGCTAACTTTATAATTCATAGACATAGGCTATTATCCTCCTCTTTATTCATATCGTAAACTTTTATAATTTTGTCTGCCATACCTTCATTATTTATATACAATAAACCTGCATATTTACCAATAAGGTTATTTATATCTTCTTTTGTAACGCTTAAATTAATAAACCTTAAATTTAAATTTTTTATTATTTGGGTCATCTTCTTTAAAGTATTTGTTGATACATCATTTGTTATAAGTAAAACACCTTTGTTATTTAATGTTGCTTCATTTTCTACCATATCAAAACCTGCTACTAAAAAACCTGCTCTTTTACTTAAACTTATTAATTGGCAAATATTATTTTTCATTGGTTTTATTCTCTATTTCTTCATAAACTGTTTCATCTATTTTTAAGCCTAAAGTTCTATCAATTCGTTTATTTTTTTTTGCTTTTAAAACACAATCTGTATTAAAACAAATATAAGCCCCTCTGCCATTTTTTTTACCTGTATAATCAACGCTTATAACGTTTTCTTTATCTTTTACTACTCTAATTAATTCTTGTTTAGGTTTCATAATGCTACACCCATTACACATTCGCATAGGTACTTTTTTCACAATAAACCACCTTTACTCTTCACCAAAAAACCCGCTTTCTGGTTTTATATCTATTTTCCATCCAGTTAATTTAGCAGCTAATTTAACATTTTTACCCTTTCCACCAATTGCTAACGACAATTGACCATCTGGTACTGTTACTCTACATATTTTTTCTTTTTCATCTATTATTTCAACATTTACAACTTTAGCTGGTGATAAAGATTGTTTTATAAACTCTTTTACATCTTCGCTATAATTAATTATATCTATTTTTTCACCTTTTAATTCATTTATTATATTATATATCCTACTTCTTTGAGGACCTATACAAGAACCCAAGGCATCAACATTTTCATCGTTACTAAAAACAGCTATCTTAGTTCTCAACCCAGCGTCACGACTTATTGATTTTATTTCAACTAAACCCTGTTGCACTTCAGGTACTTCGATCTCAAACAA
>JBOFNA010000092.1:0-1433 GCA_051658665.1 Oscillospiraceae bacterium | reverse complement strand
CTGATATATTTTTTAAAATTATAGAAGAACTTAAAAAATTAGGTGTAAATAAAATTATAGATATAAACAGTGTATTTAAAACAGTAGATTATAAAAGGTTACCAACTAGCCATGTTATAATTTTGACTAAAGATAAAGTAGGTTTAAAAAATCTTTATAAGCTTGTATCGTTTAGTCATATAGATAACTTTTATAAAAAACCTCGTATAACGAAGAGCAATTTAATTAAATATAGAGATGGTTTAATTTTAGGGTCAGCTTGTGAAGGTGGAGAACTGTATAAGGCTATTTTAGATGGTAAAGATGAAAATGTTATTACTGAAACAGCAAAGTTTTATGATTTTTTAGAGGTACAACCTATAGAAAATAATATGTTTTTGGTTTTAAATCAGAAAGTTAATAGTGTTGAAGAGTTAAAGGATTATAATAAATTAATAGTCAATTTAGGTGAAAATTTAAGTATACCAGTTGTTGCTACTGGAGACGTACATTTTTTAAATGAAAATGACTATATTTTCAGAGAGATTTTAATGTCAGGGCAAGGGTTTGGAGATTATAAAAACCAACCTAAGTTGTATTTTAAAACAACGAGAGAAATGTTAGATGAGTTTAGTTATTTAGGTGAAAAAAAAGCTTATGAAATAGTTGTAACTAATACTAATAAAATAGCTGACTTAACAGACCCTAATTTAAGACCTATACCAAAAGGTACTTATACGCCTAAAATGGATGGGGCAGAAGAAGATTTAAAAAAAATAACTTATGATACTGCTAAATTTACATATGGTGAAGTATTACCGGAGATTGTCGAAGAAAGATTACAAAAAGAATTAAACTCTATTATAAACAATGGTTTTGCAGTGTTGTATATGATATCTCAAAAACTAGTTGATAAAAGTGTTAAAGATGGATATTTAGTAGGGTCAAGAGGGTCTGTGGGGTCATCTTTTGTAGCTACAATGTCAGGTATTTCAGAGGTTAACCCATTACCACCCCATTATGTTTGCAAAAATTGTAAACACAGTGAGTTTTTTACAGATGGTACAGTAGGGTCAGGTTATGATTTAGAAGACAAAAACTGTCCAAATTGCAAAAATAAGATGTTTGGTGATGGTCATGATATACCATTTGAAACGTTTTTAGGTTTTAAGGGAGATAAAGCGCCAGATATTGACCTTAATTTTTCAGGAGACTATCAAGCTGTTGCACATAGATATACAGAAGAGTTATTTGGTAAAACTCATGTTTTTAAAGCTGGGACTATATCTTCAGTTGCATCTAAAACAGCATATGGTTTTGTTAAAAACTACCTTGAAAAAGAAGGTCAAATAAAATCTAAGTCTGAAGAGGCTAGGTTGATAGAAGGGTGTACTGGTATTAAGAGAACAACTGGACAACATCCAGGAGGTATGGTTGTAATACCTAAAGATATG
>JBOFNA010000091.1:0-4823 GCA_051658665.1 Oscillospiraceae bacterium | reverse complement strand
TAATGCCTTTAATATATCTTTTGCTGCAGCTATCTCTTTTATAGGATCCTCTGTTAAAGAAACTCTTATTGTATCACCAATACCCTTAGATAATAGTGACCCAATACCTATAGAAGATTTAATTAAACCCATTCTTTCAGTACCAGCTTCTGTTACACCTAAATGTAATGGATATCTGGTTTTTTCATGTACCATCTCATACGCATTTATCATTTCTTTTACATTTGATGATTTTATCGAAACAATGATATCATCAAAATTAAATTTCTCCAATAAATTAATGTGATATAAAGCACTTTCAACCAATGCCTCTGCACACTGTTTTTTATATTTCGCTAATATATGCTTTTCTAATGAACCTGCATTTACACCTATTCTTATTGGTATTTTATTGTACTTACAAGCATCTACAACTTTCTTAATCTTATCTTCAGATCCAATATTTCCTGGGTTAATTCTCACTTTATCTATACCCTGCTCAATAGATTGTAATGCCAAATTATAATCAAAATGTATATCAGCTACAATAGGACAAGGTACTGCATTTTTAAGTGGCTTTATTAAACTTAATGCATTTTCATTTGGCACTGACACCCTTATTATTTCACAACCTGCTTCATATAACTTTATAGCTTGATCAACATTACCTTCGATGTCATGTGGACTGCAATTCAACATGGATTGTATGAAAATATGCTCACCTGTACCTAATATAATGTCTTTTATTTTAACTTGTTTTCTGTTGTTCAATTAATCACCCGCTTATTATTTTAAAAACATCCTGAAATGTTACTAGTAACATTATACCTAAAAGTATAATTAAACCAGCTGCATGTATATAGCCTTCATATTTTTGTTTTATTGGTTTACCTCTAACTAATTCAATACCTAAAAACACAAGTCTTCCACCATCTAATGCTGGCAACGGTAATAAGTTGAATATCCCTATGTTAATAGATAAAAATGCTGCTATATTTAAAAGAGATAACACTCCAAATGTAGCCGCTTGACCAATTACCCCAGCAACGCCTACAGGTCCTGATAATTGCGCCACTGACACTTTACCAGTAAAAAGGTCGCCAACAGAATCTATTATCATTTTAACCATAGATCCGCTTTCGAAAAAAGCCTGTTTTATACTTGAAAAAAAGCTATTTTCTTTATACCCTACTCTAAAATCTATATCTACTGTTTTTTGTCCGTTTTCTAAAGTTTCTGAATTGAATTTTATATCTTTCAATACAACTTTTTCATCGTCTCTTTTAACGGTAATATCAACTACAGAGTCTTTATCTCTAGTTAAATAATATATAATATCATTGCTTATATTAATATTCTTATTATTAATTGCTACAATTTCGTCATCAACTTTAAGACCTTCTTGATTACTTATTGCGTTATCTGTAAATTTCACTATTTTATTTGAAACTAAATTTTCTCTAGTAATACTTATTGAAAAAAGTAAAACTAAACCTAAAATTAAATTTAAAATTGCACCCGCCGCAATCACAGATATTCTAGTTAAAATTGGTTTTCTTCCAAAAGAGTTATCGTCTTCACTTTCTTCGTCTTCACCTTCCATTGAAACATATCCACCTATTGGAAAAAGCCTCAATGCATAAAGAGTTTCGTCTTTTTGCTTACTTATAACTTTGGGCCCCATGCCTATTGAAAACTCATTTACTTTTATGCCACCAATTTTAGCAAAAATAAAATGTCCAAACTCATGTATTGTTATAATAACACCAAAAATAATAGCTGTATAAACTATAGTCATAACAGTACCCAATATACTCCTACCTTTCTATACTTTCGATTTTATAAATTGTCTTACTTCAACATCCTTTGAAAGTACATCCTCTAATTTATAATCTATTTTGTTATCTACTGTATTAATTGCTAAATTAACAAAATAAGCTATATCAGTAAAAGATATCTTATTGTTTAAAAACAAATCAACTGCAACTTCATTTGCAGCATTTGCTATGCAAGGTGACAAACCACCTAATCTTAAGGCTTTTTTAGCATATTTCAGACACAAGAAAGTATCAATATCTGGTTTCTCAAAAGTAAGAGATGCTATTTCACATAAATCCAACTTTTCTACTGAACAAACTTCTCTTTCCGGATAAGTTAACGCATATTGTATAGGTAATTTCATATCTGTTGAAGATAATTGAGCTATAATTGAATTGTCTTTAAATTGTACCATAGAATGTACAATGCTTTGCCTATGAACTAAAACATCTATTTTATCAACATCTACTTCAAATAAAAATGTTGCCTCTGCTATCTCTAGCCCTTTATTCATTAAAGTTGCTGAATCTATAGTAACTTTTTTACCCATTTTCCAATTTGGATGGTTTAAAGCCATATTTACAGTAACATTTTTTAATTCCTCTTCGCTCATACCAAAAAATGGTCCCCCTGAAGCAGTTATTATTAACCTATCTAAAGCTTTCTTTGAGTCTTTATCTGCTAAGCATTGATAAATAGCAGAAAGTTCACTATCAACAGGTATTATTTTAACATTATTTTGTTTTGCTAGTTTTGTTATAAGCCTTCCTGCAGAAACCAAACATTCTTTATTTGCCAAAGCAATATCTTTTTTAGCATTTATCGCTTGTATCATCGGTTTTAGTCCAACTATACCAACCAATGCATTTAATACAATTTGCCCTTCATCAATACTACAAATTTCAGATAAACCTTCTTCTCCTGTAAGTATTTTTATTTCTAAATCCTTAATATTATTTTTAAACTCTGCATATTTATTTTCATCAGCAACACATACATATTTAGGTTTAAATTTTCTTACTTGTGCTTCAAGTTCTTTTATATTACAATTTGCTGTCAATGCAATTATATTGTAATCTAAATCTTCGCAAACTTTTAATGCATTAATACCTATAGAACCTGTACTACCTAATATAATTATATCTTTCATCTTTCACCTCTAAAAAATTAATAATTCAAATATTTTAAACATTACATAAACAGTTGGTAGTGTAAAAAAAACACTATCAAATCTATCTATTATACCTCCGTGACCTGGCATAACATCACCAAAGTCTTTAATATTATTTTGCCTTTTTATAATAGATGCCATTAAGTCTCCAATTATTCCTATTATAGATGCACAAAGGGATACTGTCAAAGTAAAAACTACAGAAATTTGTAAATTAAAAATATAATTTGTTATAACTGTAGCTAAAAATGAAACTAAAACAGATAAAAATACGCCTCCTACAGCTCCCTCTACTGTTTTTTCAGGACTAATTTTAGGCGACAATTTTCTTTTACCAAAGAAATAACCTGAAAAATACGCACCAATATCACTAATCCAAGCGCTACATAATGATAGAAGTAAAAATAAAACTCCTAAATCATTATCTATATCTCTCACAACAACTAGTAAATTCAAAACAACACTAATCAAAATAGATGCTAAAATAAAAAGCATCATTTGATTAATTTCTACACTTTCGTGATACTTAAGTAATAGTATGACATTCATTAACGATAATAAAAATAAATAATAAAATAAAAAATCATATCTATAAGTATTTGGTAAAATTATAAAATATAACGGTATTGTATAATTTAAAAACAAAAATATAAATTTTTTTTGTTTAAATAAAGAGTTGAAAAGCTCACTAATAGCAATAATAGCAATTAGTGACAAAACAACATTAAAATAAAATGTTTTATATAATAATAAAGCAACTACCAAAACAACAGTACCTAATAAGGATGTTACAACTCTTGTTTTCAAATTATATCCCCCCAAACCTTCTGCTTCTTCTATTAAACTCTAAAATAGTTTGGTCCATATCTTTTGTCGTAAAGTCTGGCCAAAGTACATCCATAAAAATAAACTCTGAATACGCACTTTGCCATATCATAAAATTAGATAGCCTAAATTCACCACTTGGTCTTAATATAAAATCTGGATCAGGCTGATTTTTCGTATATAAATATCTACTTATCATTTCTTCATTTATTTCATCTAACATTATTTTATCATCTTGTAAATCAATAATAATATCTTTAAACGCCTTTGTTAACTCTCTCCTGCCACCATAGTTAAAAGCAATATTTAAAGTTAGCCTATAATTACCAGTGCTTGAAGATTCTTCAACTTTCACAATTAAATCTTTTATATCTTGTGGTAAAGGAGTTATATCTCCTATAAACTTCACTTTAACTTTTTCTTCTTCGTAACTAAATGAGTCTATAAGATAGTCTTTTAAAATTTTTACTATACCCTTAATTTCAATTTCTGGCCTTTTCCAATTTTCAGTAGAAAATGCGTACGCCGTAACATATTGTACACCAATATCTCTACAGTACTCAACTATTGTTCTAAATGTTTTTGCACCTTGCTTATGACCCAATGTTCTTGGTAACATTTTCTTTTTAGCCCAACGTCCATTTCCGTCCATTATTATACCAATATGTTTTGGTATAACTAAATTTTTATCTAACCCCATTTTTACCTTCTCGTTTTTTATTTTATATAGACAATACTTCTTTCTCTTTTAAAGATGACATAGCATCTGACTCTTTACAATATTTATCTGTTAAATTTTGCATGTCTTTTTCACAAGATTTTAAATCATCTTCTGTAATTTCATTGTTTTTTTTCATATTTTTAAATGTATCTAACGAATCTCGTCTTATATTTCTTATAGCGACCTTACAGTCTTCAGACATTTTACTTATTACTTTTACAAGATCTTTGCGTTTTTCTTCTGTTAACTGCGGAAACGCAAGTCTTATTACCTTGCCATCATTTGTTGGATTAATACCTAAATCAGATG
>JBOFNA010000090.1:0-7552 GCA_051658665.1 Oscillospiraceae bacterium | reverse complement strand
CTTTCATTGTATTTAAAATTATTTCAAAAAGATCTTTGAAAATCACTTGTTTATTTAACAAATAATTTACATCATTAAATATGTTATCATCATATAGATAAGTAGGGAAATTATAATCAATCATTTCATCTTTATCACGTAACATTGCATTAAAATCAATAAGTCTAAAAACATTTTTTATTTTATCGTTATATTTGATACCTTTTACTAAACTATCATTTAATTCTTTATAGGTTGCACCAGGAAATGAGGCTTTTACACTATTGGTGTTAAATAAAGTATCTAACTCGCTATTTTTAAAGTTTTGGGTTAAAGATGTACCAATAATGACTGTATCGTAATCAAAGTTTTTTAATATACCAATATTTTGATATCGTCCATTATATAATTTATAACTTAACCCATTTATGGGTTTATGATAATGAAAAAATGGATCTACAATAAATATAGATAACATAATAAAAAAAATCATTAATATTGTTATAAATATACTAAGTAAAAAAAATTTTTTATTTTTCATATATTTTGCTCCTATAATATATTATGATAAATGATTATTTGAATAGACTATCATAATTATAATTTAAAAAATGTTCAGATATTTGTTTAAAATGTTGTATATAGTTATCTTTGGTAATTAAATTTTGATTATTATACATACGTTCCATAAGCTGAGTATTCATGTCTTCTCTATAATGAAAAGTGTCAGAATAATATGTGTAATCTTCAGTGTATTCATAAACATCAAAAAAAGAAAAAAGTTTTATGTTGTCTACTTGTAAAATTAGCTCTGTTATATATAAAAGTTCTTCAAAGTCTTTTGCTAAAACACCGGTCCTATTTCTTCTATCTAAATATAAAGTTGAAAGAGGGGAGTAGTAGTAGTAAAAAGTTGTATCTTGGTTTTCTAACGCTATAGATGTTAAGTTTTGTTGAACATTTTCTTTAATTACAAGCTTTTCTTCTTCAGTTAAACTCGGCTTTCGGTCTTCCATAGGAAACCTATAGTATTTTGATATAACTGCTTCTTTTCCATATTTACGAGTTTTGCTCCAATTTGCATAATCATCAAATGTTGTTGTTTTATTATTTTTAAAAGAATATGCAATTGTATTTTCAATGACATCATTAAAAATAACATCTTTGTTTAACAGGTAATTTATATCATTTGATAATTTATTATCATAAAGATAATACGGGTAATTTTGGTATCTATATAAATCCTTATCAACTAAAATATTGTTATGCTCTAAACTTCTAACTACTGTTTTTATTTCTTTATTATTTTTAAAAGCTATTTTCAAAGCTTCATTTATTTCCTTAAAAGTTGCACCACTAAAAGGGGATTTTACAGCAGTATTAACATTAAATAGCCTTTCCATATCACTTGATTTAAAGTTTTGTGTTACAGACGTGCCTATTATTAATCCATCGTAACTAAAGTTTTTAACTATACCAGCGTTTTGGTATCTCTCATTATATATTTTATATTGTAAAAAATTTAGTGGTTTATGATACTGAAAATATGGGTCTACTATTATTACTGTTATAATTAAAGTTAAAATTATACATATTATAGATATTATACTTTTTAAAAAAAAATTTTTATATTTTATATTTGACTCCATAATTTCTCCTTACAATTTTAACCATTAAAAGTTAAAGTATAAAAATGTTGAAACGCCAGTAAAAGATATAATTGACCAAATTAATAAAAATACTGAAACTAATGATGTAGTTATTGTTGGTTTAAATGTTTTTATTCTTTCATTTGTGTTTTTCATTTGTAATACTGCAAAGAAACAAAATGCGAAAAATAAAATTAAAATAATTCTATAAAAATGAGTAATTATAAAGTGTTCACCTGTAACTAAACTTATTATTGTTCTTATGAAATTGAACTCGGCTAATTGTATAGCATTGAATATTTCAGGTTTTATAGCACCAAAGTTTAGAAGGACCAAGTTTTTAAACATTGAAAATGCAGCAGAAATAGATTCTGCTCTAAAAAATACCCAAGAAAGGTTAATAAAAGAAAAAGTAACTATCCAATTTAAAACAGGATTAGCTTTATTTATTTGTTTTTCGAAGACCCTTGTTAAAATGTTGAAAACGCCATGTAATGCACCCCATAAAATAAAACTCCAACTTGCACCATGCCATAGACCACTTACTAAAAAAACAATAAATATATTTATATTTTTTCTTAAAATGCCTTTTCGACTACCTCCTAAAGGTATATAAATGTACGTTGTAAAAAATCTAGTTAAGGTTATATGCCATCTTTTCCAAAACTCAACAATAGTAAATGATCTATAAGGTGAGTTAAAGTTCATAGGTATATCAATGTTAAACATTAAACCTACACCTGTTGCAATATCACAATAACCACTAAAATCAAAATAAATTTGAAAAGTGTAGGCTAAAATAACTATGATTGTATTAGTTGTATTTAATTTTGCAATATCTGAGTATCCATAAGTTACCATTGCTCCCAAAACATCTGCTATTAAAACTTTTTTTGCTAACCCAAAGGAAAATGCCATAAAACCTTTAGAAAGATTTTCGTAATTTATTGTCTTTTTTTGTTCATCAGCAAATTGAGGTACAATTTCATTGTGTAAAACTATTGGACCTGCAACAAGTTGAGGAAAGAATGTTACAAATAAAGAATAGTCTAAAATATTATAGTCAGGCACAGTTTTTTTATAGCTATCAATAACAAAAGATAGTTGTTGAAAGGTGAAAAAACTTATACCTAATGGTAATAATAAATTTAAAAGGTTGAAGTCTGATTTAAATAAAAAGTTTACATTACTTATAAAAAAATCATAATATTTAAAATAAATTAGTATACCTATGTTAAAAGCTAAACCAATAAATAATAAAATATTAGATTTTATTTTATTATCACTTTTTATTAGAAATTTACTTAACAGGTAATTTACTAATATGCTAAAAATAATAATTGGTAAATATGATGGATTGAAATATCCGTAAAACCAAAAAGACATTAAAATTAAATAAATTTTTGAAAGTTGATATTGCTTAAATTTATTTATAATAAAATAACCCATAACTGTTATAGGTAAAAAAAACAAAACAAAAATGTACGAATTAAAAACCATATAAAACCTCTAAAATTTCAAAAATATAATTTAATTACTCACCAATTTTTATTGGTGAGTAATGTTTGGCGGAGAGAGAGGGATTCGAACCCTCGGTTACGTTACCGCAACACACGAGTTCCAGTCGTGCGCCTTAAACCAGCTCAGCCATCTCTCCATATTCTCACTAATTTTATCATAAAAACTACTATTTTGCAATAATTTTTCTCAAATACCTGTAAAATATTTTATAGTTGTTTTAAAAATATTTTAGTGGTATAATATAGGTTAATAAATTTACAGGAGTTATTTATGGATGTAGATGTTGGAGATAGCATTGTTTTAAAGAAAAATCACCCTTGTGGAAATAATGTTTTTAAAGTCACAAGGGTAGGAGTAGACTTTAAATTAATTTGCACAAAATGTAATCATGATATTATGGTACCCAGAATAAAAATTATTAAAAAAATTAAAAAAATTATTAAACAATAGGGAGATTAATTATGTTCGATAAGCTCGAGGCTGTACAAGATAGGTTTATAAAAATAAATGAAGATATTATGAACCCAGATATTATTAATGATTCAAAAAAATATACTGACATAATGAGAGAATATAAGAATTTAAAACCTTTATGTGAAAAATATGAAGAATATGTATCTGTTAAAAAAGAAATGGTTGAAGCCAAAAATATTATGGACGAAACTGGAGTGGATAAAGATTTTAAGGAAATGGCAGTTGAAGAATATAATGACTGTAAGATTAAAATTGAAAAAATTGAAGAAGATTTAAAAATATTATTAATACCTAAAGATCCAAACGATGATAAAGATGTTATTATAGAAATAAGGGGCGGTGCAGGTGGAAGC
Organism: Oscillospiraceae bacterium; assembly: GCA_051658665.1. Taxonomy (GTDB): domain Bacteria; phylum Bacillota; class Clostridia; order Oscillospirales; family Ruminococcaceae; genus JBOFNA01. The sequence continues at coordinate 3,576 of JBOFNA010000090.1, read as the reverse complement.
GAAGCATCTTTATTTGCTAATTCACTATATCGTATGTATACCATGTATGCAGAAATAAAAAAATGGAAAACTGAGATCTTATCGTCTAACGCTACAGAACTTGGTGGTTTCAAAGAGGTTAGTTTTTCAATAGATGGAGAAGGAGCTTACTCAAAACTTAAATTTGAGAGTGGTGTACACAGAGTTCAAAGAGTTCCTGAGACTGAGTCATCTGGTCGTATACACACATCTACTGTTACAGTTGCTGTTTTACCACAGGCTGAAGAGGTTGAAGTTGATATAAATACAACTGATTTACAAATTGATACATTTAGAGCAGGTGGTGCAGGCGGACAACATGTAAACAAAACAGAGTCTGCAATTCGAATTACACATATACCTACAGGTATCGTTGTTGAGTGCCAAGATGAGAGAAGTCAACACAAAAATAAAGATAAAGCAATGAAAATATTAAGGTCAAGGATTTTAGAAGTTAAAAGACGTGAGCAAGATGCACTTATTGCGTCAGAGCGAAAATCGCAAGTTGGTACAGGAGATAGGTCAGAACGAATTAGGACTTATAATTACCCACAAGGTAGAGTTACTGAGCATAGAGTTGGACTTACTTTATACAAGTTAGAAGATATTTTAAATGGAGATGTTGAAGATATAATAGATGCTCTAAATACAGCTGATCAAGCAGAAAAAATGCAATAAAACTTTTAATATTAAGGTTATGTGGATTATGAATACTGAAATTTTAAGTATATATGGTATATCAAAAAAAGAAGATATAGAAAACATAGAAAAAACAGTGAATATTTTAGATAATGGTGGACTTGTTGCTATTCCAACGGAAACGGTATATGGTTTAGCTGCCGATATATATAATGATTATGCCGTAAAAAACATTTATCAAGCAAAGGGTAGACCAAATGATAACCCTATAATAGTACATGTAGAAAATTTAGAAATGGCAAAAACATTAGTAATAGGTAAAAATAAACTTTTTGATAATTTAACAAAATATTTTTGGCCTGGACCTCTTACTTTAATTTGTGAAAAAAGTTATAATGTTTCTAGTATTGTTTCAGGTGGACTTAGTACTGTTGCTATTAGGTTACCACAAAATGATATAATGTTGAATATAATAAAAAAACTAAAAAAACCTTTAGCAGCACCATCTGCTAACTTATCAGGAGCACCAAGTCCTACAAGTTCAAAACATGTTATAGATGATTTAAATGGTAAAATTGATTGTATTATTAAATCATACGATTGTAAAATTGGTTTAGAGTCTACAGTTTTGTCGATAGTAAATAATGAGGCTATTTTGTTAAGGCCAGGGTCTATAACTATTAATATGATTGAAAATGTAATTGGTAAAATAAAAATTAGTGAAAACATATTTAAAGAAGTTAGTGAAAACCAAAAAGTTATTTCACCAGGTTTAAAATATAAGCATTATTCACCAAAAACCAATTTAATTTTAGTTCAATGTAATTTAGAAAAATTCAAATTTTTTTTAAAAACGAAAGAAAATTTTAGCCTATTATCTTTTACAAAAGAGCTTGAAAAAAATAATTTTCCAAATATTAATATAGGTTGCTTAGATAATGAAAATGAATTAAACAAAAATCTTTTTAATTGTTTAAGGTTAATTGATAGTTTAGACTGTAAAGTATCATATTTTAGATTAGATGAAAAAATTAAAAATTATCATGCATTTTATAATAGGGTTTTAAGAGCTAGTGGTTTTGAGGTAATAACAATTGAATAAAAAACTTATATTAGGTTTAACTGGTCCATCTGGTTCTGGTAAAACAACAGTTTGTAAAATTTTTGAAACAAAAAGTTTTATGGCAATAAGTGCAGATGATATATATCATAAAATTATAAAGCCAAATAATAATTGCTATAATGATATTTTGAATTTTTTTGGTAAAGATATTTTAGATAGCAATAATTTGATTAATAGAAAAATGTTATCAAAAATTGTTTTTAATGATGATAAAAAATTAAGAGTTTTAAATAATATATCTCATAAATATGTTATAAAAGAAATAAAAAAGGATATTAAAAAATCTAGTTACAACCAAATTATTTTAGATGTTCCATTATTATTTGAAAGTGGATGCAACAAAATTTGTAATTTTACAATTGGAGTTATTGCAGAAGAACAAATACGAAAAAATAGGATTATAAAAAGAGATGTAATAACAGAAAAAAATGCTGATTTAAGAATAAAAAGTCAACCAAAACAAAGTTTTTATGAAAAACATTGTGATTATATAATATATAATCATGATAAAAGTTTAGAAATGTTAGATATAGATATAAAAAAAATTATGACAAATATATTAGGAGATTAAAATGTATATAATGAAAAAACTTAATATATGGTTTTTACTTATATTACTTTTTGCATCTTTTTTAATACTATTATTTTCTATTAATATTTTTTACAAAAGTGAATATCCAATACATTATGAAGAATATGTAGAAAAATATAGTCTCAAATTTAATGTAGATAAACACCTTATTTATTCAATAATACGTTCTGAAAGTAGTTTTGATTATAGTGCCAAAAGTTACGTTGGAGCAAAAGGTTTGATGCAAATTACAGACGAAACTTACTTTTGGCTTATAGATAAATTAGGTGAAAAAGAAAATAAAGACCCAGAAAATTTATATAATGCTGAAAATAATATAAAATATGGTACATATTTTATAAAACTTTTATTAGATGAGTTTAAAGATACAAAGACAGCATTATCTGCTTATCATGCAGGTAGAGGTAATGTTAATAAATGGATAACTGATAGTAAGTATAGTTCTAACGGACAACTTTTAACAATACCTTTTAAAGATACCAATATATATGCTAACAAAACAATTAAAACATATGATATTTATACAAAAATATATAAAAAGCGAGGTAATATTAATGTCAAGTACTAAAGGTGAATTATTAAAAAAAGATTTATTTTATAAAAAAGAAAATGGTGGTAAAATAATTTCACAAAAAGAAAAAAAAGAAATATTTTCTTTTTGTGAAAATTACAAAGATTTTTTAAATAATGCAAAAACTGAACGACACGCAGTTAACACAGCTGTAACTATGTTACAGGAAAAAGGGTTTGAAGTTTTTGATAAAACAAAGATATATAAACCTGGTGACAAAGTCTATTTAATAAATAGAAGTAAAAGTATAATATCTGCAGTTATTGGTGAAAAACACATTTCAGATGGTGTAAAAATGATTGCATCTCACATAGATTCGCCTAGGTTGGACCTAAAACCAAACCCTTTATACGAAGAAGCACAAATTGCATTTTTAAAAACTCATTACTACGGTGGTATTAAAAAATATCAATGGACAGCTTTACCATTAGCTTTAGTTGGAGTTATTGTTAAAAATGACGGTACAATTGTAGATATTAATATTGGCCTTGATAGCGATGATCCTGTTTTTTCAGTAACAGATTTATTACCTCATTTAGCAAGTAATCAAATGCAAGAACCAATGTCAAAAGCAATTAAAGGAGAACAACTAAACATAATTGTAGGTATTGACCCATTTGTAGATGAAAAAGT
>JBOFNA010000089.1:0-2536 GCA_051658665.1 Oscillospiraceae bacterium | reverse complement strand
TTATTACATCACTTGCATCCATCATTAAATTTATTTTTTTTGTGTAACCATAAATTTTTATAGTTTTTATGGTTTTTAATTTTAAAAGTTTGTCGTAAAGTTTGTCATTGTTTCCACAAACAACTAACATTTGAAAATCAACATTTAATTTATCTAGCTTTAATATGTCTTTTTCAATTTGTCCAAAGCCCATACTTCCGCCCATTAATAAAATTGTTTTTTTATTATGATCTATATTTAACATATTTCTTGCAGTTTTTAAGTCTAAACTTTTACTGAACTTTTTATCTATTGGTATACCTATAGGTAATATTTGACTTAGTTTTATACCTAAATTTAAAAGCTTGAAGTTTAGGTTTTTACTTGGAGTTATTATATAATCTAGATTTTTAGCGTGCTTCCAGTGGCTTTGTACTGTGAAGTCTGTAATTATACCTATAGATAGTTTTTTTATAACTTTTTCTTTTTTTAAATAACTTATTACATTCGCACAATTTACTTGTGTGCAAATAATAACATTTGGGTCCTCTTTTGATATCAACTTTAATATTTGAGTGCAAATAACTTTATCGATTATTTGACCTTTATTGTTTTTTTCTTTTTGTTGAGTAGACTCCATTGACGAGTATGTTAATGTGCCTAAAAAGCGCAAATATGGTAGGTTAGATATATTTATACTTGTGTTGTATCCTTTAGATATAACATTTTTTAAATATTTATTTACATAACCATACATATCTATTATTTTTACATTACAACCCATTTCTTCAAATGTAGTTTTTATAGCTTTTGCACATGCATTATGACCTTGGCCTATTGTTGCTGATAATACTAAGACTTTCAAAGTATAGCTCCTTTATGTTATGTTTTTTAAACCTTTTTTAATAGATTGTGCAATAGGTACACTAAAGGTAACTGCTAGTGCTGCATTTGTAAATGATACTGTTGCTTTTTGTAAAACTAATAAAATATTGGCACTAAATGCTATGTCTAAAAACAAGTTTAGTACGAATGATTGACATAAGTATAAAATCACATATGTAATTGATCCTAGTCCTGACCCTATAAAGTTTGTTTTTATATCCAATCCATTTTTATTTTTAGAGTATGATACTTTACCAGCAACATATGCCATTAAAAATTTAAAAACAAATGTATATGGTGCAAACGCCAAAAATAATGGGTTAGTTAAGTCGAAAAGCATTGACCCAATTCCGGCTGAAAGCCCACCTTTCATAGGACCTAAAACTATTGCTGCTGTTAAACAAAGTACATTGCCTAAATGCAACCTTGTGTTATCAAACCCTAAGGGTATAGTTATACTTATATTTGAAAAAACAAAAACAAGTGCAGCAAAGACACCTATATTAGTAATATCTCTTATTGTAAACTTTTTATTCATTTTATCTCCTGTAAATAATACATACAATATTTATTATTTATCATATTATAATTGCAAGTAATATTTTTATATTATTTAATTTATTTTTTAGAAAATGTGTAAGATATAAAGCAACCGATTGACATATATAAAATAGCTAATAAACCTTCCGTATTTAGTGGTATTGGCGTGAATATTGAGAACAATGAACCTGTAATTAAGCCTAAAATAGCCATATAAGTCTTTTTATGATGCTTTTCAAGTAATGTTTTTATTATATTAACTCCCAATAAAATACCTATGAGTGTACCTATGGCAAATGGTATTAAAACTAAAAAGTCGAAGTTTTTTATTGCTGTTGTAATAGTATCATAAATACCAAATATTAATAGAAGAAAGGAGCCGCTAACTCCAGGTATTATCATTGTAAAACCAGCTATTAACCCAGAAAAGATAAGAGTTAAGAAAATTGATATATTTATATTTTCTATTTCATTTGGAATTGACGAACCTTCGAATGTATTTATGAATAGTATGAAACTCATAAATAATAAAAATATAAATAAACCTAAAATATCTATTTTATTAACTTTAGTTTTTTTGTATATCATTGGGATACTGCCTAAAATTACACCAATGAAGAAGTAGTTTGTGTGCAAGGCATAATTACTTAGAAGAAATGTCACTACGTTACTAAATGTTATTATACCTACTATGATACCTATACCTAAAGATAAAAAAAAGCTAAAGTTTTTCTTAATACCTTTAAAATTTAAATTTTTTATTATTTTGTCATATAGGTTTAAAATTACTGCCATAGTTCCAGCACTAACTCCAGGTATTACATTTGCTAAGCCTAAAACGATACCTTTAAAACAATTTCTTATAAATGTCATTTAACCTACCTTTTGTTATATAATAATTTAGGGTTTATTTTGTGATATGTTTAATTTATTCTTTTACTTTATCTATATTATAACTTTTTCTTTGTTTTTTTTCAATATGCTTATAATTTTTATATTTTTAAATTTAATGTTTTCAAATATATAAGGTTATTAATATTAAATGGTTTATTATATTATTTATTATTCGTATAAACCTTTAAAAATATTAACTATTTATTTGTTTTTATAGATATTAAGATTATAGAACATT
>JBOFNA010000088.1:0-5876 GCA_051658665.1 Oscillospiraceae bacterium | reverse complement strand
GGCTGATTTTGATTTAGCTTTTCCCGCCATCAATTTTTTTAATTGTAAGGCGACATATTCTTTTGTTTTAGCATTTTTAAATAAAATATGTCCAGCTTCCTCACCTAAATCACTACCACCTAAAATATTGAAATGGCTTAGGTAGTTGAGGTCTGTTAGTTGATGTTTTTTGATTTTGTTAGTAAATGGCAAGACCTGCTCTCGCATCAACTCTTGCCGACCTATCATATAATTGACTTGGATTCGGCTTTTGCTAAATATCCGAACAACGTGCTCACGATATTTTTGTAAGTCTTGTTCATTTTGAGCATGCAGCCTAAACATTATTTGAAATCTAGCAGATGATTCATCTGTTAATTCAAATCCATCAATACCTTGTTGTGCTTTTAGCAAGGCTTTTTGATATTCTCCTGATGATCTTTTATATGCCGCTCTAAATTTTTTGGCATCTTTTTTTATCGTTGTTTGTTTCGCTAACAACTCTTTATGCTCTTTTTCGGGTTGCCTAAAATATATTTTATAATATAGTGTAATTGGAAAACCTGATTGTTGTATTTGTGTCAGGTGATTACTTGCCTCTCTGTCATAAATACCGAAATCTTCCAACATAAAAAATTGCTCTACCCAAGAAATGGTAGTCGTTGTATCATCCTCAATTGCATCTGCTGTATATTTAATATGGTCTGCTTGAGGTGTTTCATAAAATGATGAAGGAACATATTTTTTTTTAGGTCTGAACACACGCATATCTTCAAGCGTTTGTTGTATTTCTTCTTGCGTTAAACGTTCTGCGCCTCCTAGTGTTTGTTCAAACACATTGTATATAAATTCTTCTGTTACCTCAGCATTTTTAATTGTTTTTTTTGCTTCTTTTTTTGTGAGTGAAGCAGGTAAAAAATTAGCCTTTTTCAGTTGTTCAGCCACCGGATTTATTTTTTGAAACTCTGGGACGTTTTCGTTGACAAAGCAATATGTGTGATACATATTTGAGGCGTTTTTTGCAAAATCCAACATTGTTTGCTCTAATAATTGTTGCTGTTTCTCTAACCCTTCAAATACGTTGTCTGCTTCGCTATTGTAATATGTCTCTAGTTTGTCTATATCTACTTGTTTTGGCATGCTCACAATGTGCAGTGGCATATTCAATTTGGAAAAAAATTGTTTTTGTTGTGCGCTTGTTGCCTCCAACACATCTTGTGCTTCATTTAGCACAGGAATTGGCGAAATTTCATACGCATATGATATGGTTTCATCCACCATCATAATATTTTTTTTATTATAGATTATTTCATCTTCTATCGTCATCATCTTCTAAGCCTCCTTTTTTTATTATAGATTATCTTGTCTAATAACATCATCATCTAATCCTTTTTATATTAAGTGTATGCTGTTGTTTTGTTGGTCGCAAATAGTATACATCGCCATTGCTATCAACTACTTTTCTATAGGATTTGTATGTATAGTACATCTTTTTTCCAGTGGAAATATGATCTGTTTTTTTTCTTGTATTTTTTTGTAAATAATCAACCATAAAAAACAAACTAATTATTTCAATAAAAAATAATGTGAGCAATACACCCACATTATTTCTAAATAGTAACATAATAATGACTGTTAAAGGCACATACACTACAGCAAGTAACCATAGTGTCTTCCTGCCTCTAACTTCTAATCCAAGCCCCGGAATGATAGTAACTTTTTCATGTTCAATCACGGTAGTAAAATTTTGCGCCATTAGATTGGCACCCCAATCATTCGGGCTAACTCTAGAATTCCTTGCCAAATCCACATTAATGGGACGACAAAAAACCCAACCACAATTGATGGTTTAACACCTATTATAATTATTGCTCCTACGATGATTAAAAAACAAATAATTATTTCATCAACAATTGATAAAACAGTTTTTGTTGATTTCAACTGTTCTATTGCTCTTTTGGCAAAGAACATGAAACCGCCTCCGGCAATCACTAACATAATAATTCTAAACATCAATGAAAATAGTGCTGTGTCTAATATTTCAAACATATAAAATTCCTCCTAAATTTCTTCTAATTTATTAATTGTTTTGTTTTCAAAAACAATATGATATTTTTTTTTGTACACTAATATACCTTCTATTTTGTAAGGGACTTGAACCCTCACGCTAACTTTTGAAGCTGTTTTTTTTGCCTCAAGCAGCACAACAGCTTCTGTATCAAATTTACCAGTTAATTCTGGTAAATATACTTTATCTGATACAAGTGATTGCGCATTCGCAAGTGATGTTCCATACGTCTTAAAAAAGACTTTTAGAGCATCTTTATATACACCTTTTTCTGACTCTTCCATAGATTCGCCTGTGAGCGTGTTCTCCTTTTTTTCGTATGTTTCAAAGGCTTTTTTTACCCCCTCACTCATACCAGTAGCTATGGTAAAATCATGGGGGGTTTCCATCGTTATTGTGTACCCTCCAAATACAGCATCTCGTACTAAATTGACTTTTTCTGAAAAATCAATTTGTGTGGTCGTATCTGCTTCTACTGTCCGATAGGCAAACTCAATTTTTACTATATATTCATACATAGTAAAGTCTTTTACTTCCCTTACTACTTTTTTCCTTTTTATGGCCATATTTGTGACTTTGGATATTGTAATTGATGAATCCAACGGTTCTTTAAACTGAACACTTGCTTTTTCAAGTGCTTTTTTCCTGTGACTTACATCACTAGGTTTTGATATGTCTGTTTCATATTTTGTCGATAGATAATCTAGCACAAACATATCAACTTCGTTGTCAATTATTGGCGGGATGTACAGGCTTAGTGCCCGTCCCCCCCCAAGTATGCCAAGAACAAACAATATTGTTAGAAACCCAGAAAGTAACCGCCTCATATTTCGCCACTTCTGTGGCTTTGTATTGGGTATGATAGTTCCTTCTGTTACTTGATTTTTTTTTGCTTTTTTGAACAAATTACACCCCTCCTGTAAGCCATGCGCTGATAATATTAAATGCTAACACATAGCATCCTATTTCAATGATTGGCTCAATGTAATGCAAGTACTTTGATACGTACCTGCTAAAAAATGGTATTTTCCATGGGTTACTAAATAACCCGAATAATTGCATTGGGGCAATGCTTTTTGGTGTGAGCATATCTGCTACAATATGCATGATTGTAGCTCCGCTGAAAGCAAAAACAGTTCATGGCGGTAATGAAGTAAACGTCAAAAGTAGCCACATGATTATACCAATAAAGTATACTGTGTGAGTAACCCCCCTATGCTTCAGTAGATGTGGCAAAATAGGTATTTTACTACCTAATGTACTGCCTGCATGGTCTATATCTGGTAAGTAGCCTCCAAGTGCTCCTACACCGATAGCTGTATTTACAGCCAACAATGTAGGTGTAACACCACATACTGTAGCAACAGCTACACTTGTAGTGATGCCTATGGCCACATGTGTTTTTCCTAGCATAAAAAATCATCCTTTCTTTTTCTTTATTTTCTTTGTTTAACAAACCTACTGCATAAATAAATAACTATACCTCCAATTAAAGTATATACACCAAAAATAGCATACAACACTGTCTTTTCTCCAGTTCTCACAAGTATGCTTTGGCTGCTAGCAGTTGCATGTGTTTCTTTTTCAGAAGAATTCGATACCGGCACCTCTTCAACTGGTCTATCACCATCATTTGTTGGGGGGAGTGGTTTTTTACCATCAATATCTTCTGAGGCTGGGGGCGTTGGATTTGTAATTGGATCTTTATCTCTTATTGGATCGTGTGGATCAAAAGGATCCACACTATTTGCAACAATACTTGTTACATTGTCATCGTCAGCGAGAGCGTCATTTTCAATTATTTCGGGTAATTTAGTTATTATTGAGGCTGCATGCAATGTATTTGCATTTCCTCCTATTGTCATCGTCACAAATAAGACTAGAACGGCACCTAAGAGTCTTTTTCGGTGTTTCCCTACTTTGAGTAACCCCAACCATAAAAACAGCGCTGAAAGGGATATAATGCCAATTCCTAACAATATTAGCATTGTACTGCTACTATTTCCTGTAACAGCTAATATTTCAGCTTTTTTGGTGTTGTAAAATCGTAAATTGATTGGTTGCATTGCTTTATTGATAGTAAACTTAATTTGTTTACTATCAATTTCTACATCTTTTAGCTCCATATACCCTAATGGTGATTCCATTTCATCCACAAGCCACTCACCATACAACATCCGATTCTTATCAAATGGAATTTTTCCATTTTCGTCTGTATACAGTAAAAATTGGTCTTGAGAGTCTTTTTTTGCACCCTCAGGTTTTGTTATTTGTTGCTTTGGCAACGATTTGTATTTTGCTAATACACTTGACCGATTGGTATCGGTCACTGTTTCAATGCCCTCAATTACATCACCTGTTTTTCGCGTGAATAAAAATGGTACATTTGAAAGGTTTTGTTCCCCTGAGTCGTCTGTTTTGTGAATAGATCCATCTGCGGAAATATATGTGTTTACAAAGGCTGTTTCTTTTGTATTTAACATAATGATATCATTCATGTTATAGTCAGACTGCTTCCCGTATAAATTCGGCAATTCATACTTAGTATAATCAAGTGTATATTTCTGTTCATCTTGCACTTTTATTTCGCGGATATATACTGAAACAGTTTTAGCGCTTGATTCTTCTTTATTGATGAAGATGTCAAATCGAATGTTTTCAATCAACAATAGTCCATCATCTTTTGTGATGGCTGTAGCGAGCTGTCTTTTTTCACCATCATATAACCCATAGGTTACACCCGGTAAAAATTCTTTGTCTTCATTCATTTTGTATAAGCCTAAACCTAACCGCAAATTATAGTTAATTAACGGTTCTTCTTTAGTAAACAATTCAATAACTTGTTTATCTTGATATTTACCGTAATCGGCTTTGTTAATTGTTGGAATATTAATTTTTGACGTAACCAAATCAAGATATTCAAGTGTTGCCGTTTCTTGCACATAGTTCAAATACTTGTTATCAAATAAATAGATGGGATATAATTTTGATTGAAAATTACCACCCTTGTCTGTTACTAAGTCAGCTACTTTATTCTGTTTCATTTCTGTTAATCCATCTGGCGTAATTATTTCAGTATCTTCAGAAAAAACAGAAAAATGAACATGTTGCAATGGTTTCTTATATTCATTCATTTTCACACCTGAAATAGCTATCCGCTTGATCTTATTAACAAATGGTGTTGTTTGAGCATTACCAGCGACCGTGATACTATCACCATCTTCTATCGTATTCCAATCTATAGCCGATAAATAGTGCTTATTTGTATCTAGCACTAGTGCATCATTTCCTGTGGAAATCTCTTGCCAGTAATTTTTAGCAACATCATCACCTAACTCCTCATATGTAAGCCCTGAAATTAGCCCCAGTCCATCCTTAATCGTAACTTGTTGTATAAGTGTTCCTACACTATCATAAAGCCCCCATACTGAACCATCTGCGCTAATACTAGCAAGATTTTCTTCAGCAGCTTTATATATTGGTGCCGTCAGATTTTTAGGATTATTTTCAATCACAAGATTAATGAAATTTGAATTGGCAGTTTTTGTGAATTCCACAGGTTCTGCCAGAATAAAATATTTATTTGCTTCAGTCCTTAACTCTGTTAGTCGATAACAAATTTTATTGTCTTTTTCATCATTACCTGGTAACGTCTTAAAATAAGTAAATCCATCGGCTGCCGTTAAGCGTGTTTCAATTTCTTTAACTACAATTCCACCACACATATCAAGTTGTTCTAACTTTAGTGGTATGTTTGCCATAACCTCGCCTTTATGATTATACTTTATAGCATTCGGCTGAAAAAAATCTTGCGGGACATTATAATATT
>JBOFNA010000087.1:0-2405 GCA_051658665.1 Oscillospiraceae bacterium | reverse complement strand
TTAATAATATTTCTCCAGCAAATGGAGGAAGATTAGATGGTATGCGTATTTACATTGACTCAGGACATGGTGGCACAGACCCTGGTGCTACAACACCAATTCATGGTGGACAAATTCGTGAGGCAGATATAAACCAAAGTATATCAAACAGAATTGTAAATAACTTTAGGTCAAGGGGAGCAATTGTTGAGGTTAAGTCAATAAATAGCCATCAAAAGTTGGAACAGAGAGTAAACTTATCTAGAAATTTTGGTGCTAATATATTTATAAGTATGCATAATAACTCGTCAAAAATATCATCTGCAAACGGGACTGAATCTTTCTTTTATAACCCAATGTCTAAAAGGTTATCACAAGAGATAACTAATAGAGTATCAAGTTATGGAGGGTTTAGATATAGAAAGTCAGCTTTTGCAAATTATGTAGTAACAAGACAGCAATACTTCCCAGCCGTTTTAGTTGAAGGTGGATTTATAACAAATTCATCTGAACTATCAAGACTGTTAGATGGTAATGTACAGCAAGCAATAGCAAATGCTGTTTTAGATGGAACAATTGCTTATATAAACTCAAACTTTTAAGTAAATAAATAAAAATAAAAAATGTGTAATTTTAATATTACACATTTTTTATTTTATAAAACACATAAAAAACTATTGACAAATTAGTAAATAAATAATATATTATATATCGTACGTATTGTGTATTATTAAATAAGATATTAGTTCTGGTGTCGTATGTATGTCTGGATTGTTATGCAGTCTATAAAACCTTTTGCGGGGACGTATCAAAAGGCATTGGGGGAGTGTTAAACACACCCAAATTTCCGCAAAGGGGGATAATAATGAAAAAAAAATCTATAATATCATTGCAAAACATTATTGTGAAGTATGAAGGTGAGCCAATCTTAGAAGGCTTTAATTTAGACATTTACGATAGTGAGTTTGTGACGTTACTTGGCCCTTCAGGCTGTGGTAAGACAACAACCTTAAGAATAATAGGTGGATTTGTTGAGCCTACAGCAGGAAAGGTTTTTTTTAATAGTAAAAACATATCAAAATTGCCACCATATAAAAGAGAGATAAACACTGTGTTTCAAAGGTATGCATTATTTCAGCATTTAAATGTTTTTGAAAATATTGCATTTGGACTTAGAATATCAAAAAACTCTGAGTCTGAGATAAAAGAAAAAGTATTTAAAATGTTAGAACTTGTAAATTTAAATGGTTATGAAAAAAGAAACATATCAAAGTTATCAGGTGGTCAACAACAAAGGGTTGCAATAGCTAGAGCTCTTGTTAATAAACCTAAAGTTTTATTGTTAGATGAACCATTAGGAGCTTTAGATTTAAAACTTAGAAAAGAAATGCAAACTGAGTTAAAAAGAATTCAAAAAAGTTTAAATATCACATTTATATATGTAACACATGACCAAGAAGAAGCATTATCAATGTCTGATAGAGTAATTGTTATGAACAATGGTGACATTCAACAAATTGGTACGCCTATAGATATTTATAATGAGCCAATAAATTCATTTGTTGCCGATTTTATAGGTGAAAGCAATATAGTAGATGGAGTAATGAAAAAAGACTATTTGGTCGAATTTTTTGGTAAAAGTTTCGAATGTATTGATAAAGGTTTTGACGAAAATGAAGATATAGAGGTTGTTATAAGGCCAGAAGATATTTTAATAACGAAACCAGAAGATGGACATATAACAGGTATTGTTAAAGATATTGTATTTAAAGGTGTGCATTATGAAATCACAGTAGAAACAGAAAACTGTAGTTGGCTTATACATTCAACGGATTTTGCTAACTTAGGCGAAAGTATAGGTATGATTATAGAGCCAAACAACATACATATAATGCGCAAAATGGAGGAGTGAAATGAAAAAAGAAACTTCTTCATACCCTTATTTAATATGGATGTCAATTTTTATAGTTGTACCTATATTATTGGTGATTTATTTTTCTTTTACTGATAAAAGCGGTAATTTTACAATTGATAATATATTAAAAATAAATGACTATATCCCTGTTTTTTACAGATCTATTTTATTGGCTGTCATATCTACTGCTATTTGTTTGTTAATAGGTTATCCAATTGCTTATATTCTATCTAAAACAAAGACAACATCGCAAAGAACATTATTAATATTAATAATGTTACCTATGTGGATGAACTTTTTATTAAGGACATATGCATGGATGACATTACTTGAAAATACGGGGTTAATTAACAAACTTTTGATTATTTTAGGGTTTACGCCTTTAAAAATCATAAATACTCCAGTAGCAGTTGTTATCGGAATGATTTACAATTACTTACCGTTTATGATATTACCTCTATATTCGGTAATGGTAAAATTAGATAAAAGTTTAATTGAAGCAGCGCAAGAT
>JBOFNA010000086.1:0-7096 GCA_051658665.1 Oscillospiraceae bacterium | reverse complement strand
GTCTTGCTTTTTAATTGGTTTAAGTATATAATTTTAAACATAGTGGTGAAAAGTGGTTGAAAGTGGTTTGAAAAGGTGGTGATAAAATGCTGATTGGTGAATTTTCTCACACTATGGACACAAAAGGGAGAATGATTTTTCCTTTAAAACTAAGAGAAAGCCTTGGTGATAAGTTTATTGTATCTAAAGGGCTTGATAATTGTTTATTTGTGTACTCTATAGAAGAATGGGGCATTTTATCTGAAAAAATTAAATCTATGCCACTTTCAAAGGCTAGAAACATACAAAGGTTTTTATTTTCAGGAGCCACACAAGTGGAGCCTGACAAACAAGGACGAATATTAATACCATCAAACCTTAGAGAGTATGCTAATTTAGATAAAGATGTATTAGTTGCAGGTGCATCTAATAGAGCAGAAATATGGAGCAAGTCTAGTTGGGATAATGTTTGTACTGAGATGGACTCAAGTTCAGTTATTGAAGTTATGGACGAGTTAGGGTTTTAATTATGGATATATTATTTGATCATAAATCTGTCTTGTTAGATGAATGCATAGATGGGATTCACATAAAAGAGGATGGGATTTACGTTGATGGAACAACGGGTGGTGCTGGACACTCTTATTTTATAGCTGAAAAATTGACTACTGGAAAACTTTTTTGCTTTGACAAGGACCCAGATGCTTTAAGTGTTGCGAAAAAGAGATTAGAAAAATTTGATTGTGTGACTTTTATACAAGATGATTTTGTTAATATGAAAGATGCTTTGTTACAGAAAAAAATTTTTTCTGTAGATGGAATTTTATTGGACTTAGGGGTATCTTCTTATCAACTTGATACAGTAGATAGAGGATTTTCGTATAATAAGGACTCATTTTTAGATATGCGTATGAGTAAAAGCGGTAAATCTGCTTACGATGTTGTCAATAATTATGATGAGTTTTCATTAGGAAATATTTTGAAAATATATGGGGAAGAAGCTTTCTTTAAAAGCATATCTAGAAACATAGTTAAAGAGAGGCAAAACAAACCTATTGAAACAACTTTACAACTTGTTGATATAATAAAAGCATCTTTACCTCAAAAAGTAAAAAGAAAAGAAAAAAACCCATCAAGAAAAACATTTCAGGCTATTAGAATAGAAGTAAATAATGAGATAGAATCTTTAAAAAATATTTTAGAAGATGGATCTGAACTTTTAAATAAAGAAGGTAGATTTTGTATTATTACATTTCACTCTATAGAAGATAGAATTGTGAAACATTTTTTCTCTCATCTTAGTGTATCTTGTATTTGTCCGCCAGATTTTCCAATTTGTGTTTGTGGAAAAACTCAAAGGTTTATGGTAATTAATAAAAAGCCTATTATTGCATCTGAAAATGAGTTAGAAAATAATAAAAGAAGTAGAAGCGCTAAACTTAGAATATTAAAAAAATTATAAATTAATTAAGGAGTTTAAAATGGCAGAAAGAAATTTGGCTTATGACTTAGACAGGTACAATAATTATGATGCAGATGTTAAAGAAAAAGCAGAATTAAAAGTTGTAAAGTCAACTAAGAAAAAAACTAAACCTGTTTTTGCTATTTGTGCATATATAATTACAATTGCTATATTAGTTGTAATTGTAGCTACTCAAGCTGCTATTACTGAAGTATCTTATGAAATTAGCAAAGCTAACTCTATTTTAAATGAGGCAAATAGTGAAAGTGTAAGACTAGATATGGAAATTGAACAAAAGATATCTAAAAGAAATATAGAAGATAAAGCAGGTACACTTTTAGGACTTAGTAGAGAAGACAATAAGCAAGTTGAATATATATCTGTAAGCAGAGAAAATGTAACAGTATTAAATAAAGATAATATGACAGTTTTTGATAAAGTATCAGAAGCTTTTAGATCTGTTTTGGAATATATAAACAACTTTTTTAATAATAATGATATATAAATAATAAATGTTGTATTAAAATAGAGTTGATATTATCAACTCTATTTTACAATAGTGAGATATTGGAGGGTAAAATGTCTAAAGGTCCAAGTTTGAAAATGAAAAAATCGATGATATTTATTTTGTCTATAATTGTATTAATTGGATATACTACTGTTATAGGTAGGTTGTTTTTCTTACAAATTATTGACAATGAAAAATATCAACAATTGGCGATAAATCAACAGTTGTTAGATACAAGCATTACTGCTGAAAGAGGCACAATATACGATAAAAATATGAAACCGTTGGCTAAAAGCGCCTCTGTTTGGACTGTTTATATATCTCCTCGTGAAGTTAAAAAAGATAAGATTGATTTATTAGCTGAAGGTTTAGGTCAAATTCTTGAAGTTGAGAAAGATAGTATTCTTAAAAAAGCTGAAAAAAATAATGCTTATGAAGTAATTAAAAGAAAAGTAGAAAAACCTGAGATTGATAAAATAAGAGATTTTAAAACAGAAAATAAATTATCAGGTATACACATAGCAGAGGACAGTAAAAGGTACTATCCTTATGGAGATTTTGCGGCATCTATTCTTGGTTTTACTGGAAATGATAATCAAGGGTTAGCTGGTATAGAGGCTTATTATGATAAATATTTGAAGGGTGTAGATGGTAGAATTGTAACTGCTAAAAATGCAAGAGGTACAGAGCTACCTTTTGAGTATGAAAAATTTTATGAACCTGTACCTGGAAACGATATTATACTAACTATTGATGAAACTATTCAACATTATTTAGAAAAAAATCTATATTACGCAGTTAAAGAGCATAATGTAGCTAATAAGGGTGCAGGAATTGTGATGAATGTTAAAACTGGAGAGATTTTAGCAATGTCTACAAAACCAGATTTTGACCCAAATAGCCCATTTGATATTTATGACCCAATAAAGAGTGCTGAAATAGATGCATTGCCTGAAGATCAAAGAAAGAGCGAAAGAGCGAAAGAGCAACAAAGACAATGGCGTAATAAGTTAGTTTCTGACTTATATGAGCCTGGATCTGTTTTTAAAATTGTAACAGCTGCCGCAGCTTTAGAAGAAAATGTTGTTCAACTTAATACTCCTTTTAATTGCGCTGGACATTTAACTATATCTGGTGTTGTAATTAGATGTAATAAACTTGAAGGTCATGGACCTCAAAATTTTTCAGATGGATTTAAAAACTCTTGCAACCCAGTATTTATGATAACTGGTGAAAACTTAGGTAAAGATAAATTTTATAAATATTTTGAAAGTTTTGGAATGACAGAAAAAACAGGAGTTGATTTACCTGGTGAAGAACAAAGCGTTTTTTATAAAGCTGATAAAACAGGACCTGTTGAATTAGCAAGCCAGTCTTTTGGTCAATCAAATAAAGTTACACCTATACAAATGGCAACAGCCGTTGCAACAGCTGTAAATGGTGGAAAGTTAGTTCAACCACATATTGTTGATAAGGTTGTGGATAAAGATGGAAATAGTATTTATGAAAATAGTATAGATTCTAAAAGGCAAGTTGTTTCTGAAGAGACAAGTAAAGAGATACTTGAAATGATGGAAAGAGTTATTTCTGAAAGTCCAGGAAGTAAAAATGCTAAAATTTTAGGATATAGATTAGGGGGTAAAAGTGGTACATCACAGAAACTAGATGGAGATGCAAGCTCAAGAATAGCATCTTTTGTTGCTGTTGCACCTATTGAAGACCCTGAGATTCTTACATTAATTATTTTGGATGAACCAAATAGCTACAGTGTATATGGGTCTGTTTTGGCAGCACCTGTTGCAGGAAATGTTTTATCTGATATATTACCGTATATGGGTATTTTACCAAACTATACAGAAGAAGAACTTAAAAATAAAGAAATATCTGTACCCTCTTTAATTGGCGATAATATGACTACAGCAAATGAAAACGCAAGAAAACAAGGACTAAAAGTTAAAAAGGTTGGCAATGGAGATGTTGTTGTTTCACAATTTCCAAGAAGTGGTTATAAAGTTTCTTTAGGTTCTACTATTGTTATATATACAGAAGAAAAGTCTGAAGAATATACTGATGTACCAGATTTAAATGGTATGAGTATAGATACAGTAATAAAAAGTTTGAGTAATAAAGGACTAAATTTAGAAATTGAAGGCGACCATAAATTAGGCGATAAAGTTTTTGCTTCAAGGCAAAGCATTGCGCCTGGAGAAACGGTTGATTTAGGTACTGTTATAAAAGTTGCCTTTGTAAATAAAGATTCTTACGATTAAATTTAAAGGGGGTTGTGTTATGAAACTTAGTAAAATATTAAAGGATGTTAATTATAAAGAAAAGATTGATGATATAAATATTTTGAAAATTGACACCAACTCAAGAGTAGTTGATGAAAACACCCTATTTTTTTGTATTAGCGGAATTAATAGTGATGGACATAATTATGCTCAAGATGCATTGAAAAACGGCGCTAGATATATAGTTACTGAAAAAGATTTAAATATTAAAAATCAGATAATTGTTGAAGATACAAAAAAGGCTTATGCAATTGCATCTTGTAATTTTTTTTCTAACCCTAGTAAAAAACTTAAAGTTATTGGTGTTACGGGAACAAATGGAAAAACATCTACAACTTATATTATAAAACATATATTAGAGTCAAATGGGTATAAAACTGGCCTTATTGGTACAATTAAAAACTTAATAGGTGATTTTGAAGTTGCTGCTAAATATACAACTCCACAAGCTTTTGAATTAAATGGTCTTTTAAATGAAATGGTAAAAGAAGACTGTGAGTATGTTGTTATGGAAGTTAGCTCACATGCATTGGCACAACATAGAGTTTTTGGTATCGATTTTTATATAGGTGCATTTACAAATTTAACACAAGACCATTTAGATTATCATAAAACAATGGATGAGTATTTTAGCGCTAAAAAAATGCTTTTTAATTACTGTGAAAATGTAGTTACAAATTTAGATGATGAGTATGGAAAATTGATTTTTGATGAATTTGAACAAAAATCGACAGCTTATGCCATAGATGACTTACAGGCTGATGTTGTTGCGAAAAACCTTCAATTATCTGCATCTTCTGTTCAATTTGAGGTTCTTTTAAATAATAATATTAAAAGAGTTAACTTTAATATGCCAGGCAGGTTTTCTACATACAACACATTGGCTGCTATAGCTGTTTGTAGCTTATTGAAATTAGATATTGATTGTGTTGTTGATGGACTTAAAAATTGCAAAGGTGTTAAGGGTAGAGCGGAAGTTTTGTATAACAAAGACTTTACAATAATATGCGACTATGCCCATACAGCAGATGGGTTATCACAATTTTTAGAGTCAATAAAGCCATATGTAAAAGGTAGACTGATAGCTCTTTTTGGTTGTGCGGGAGAAAGAGATTGGAGCAAAAGAGAGGAAATGGGCAAAGCTGTAGCGAGTTTAGCTGATTTTGTTATATTGACTTCGGATAATCCTAGAAAAGAGGACCCGTTAAAGATAATAGAGCATACAGAAAAAGGCATTTTAGATGTTGGTACAAAGTATAAGGCAATTGCAGATAGATATGGTGCGATTTTATGGGCCATGGATAATATTAAAAAAGATGATGTTCTTTGTTTATTAGGTAAAGGTCATGAAGATTATCAAGTTTTATATAGTACTACTGTTTATTTTGATGAACATAAAATAGTTGAGGAAATTTTAACAGAAAGAAACCTTATATAGTTTTGGAGTTGTTATGGAAAAAATCGGATTTTCTAAAATATCTAAAGCGTTAGACTTAGATATTAACTTTGATATAGATATAAATAGTGTTAGCACGGACACAAGAGTTATAAATAAAGGTAGTTTATTTATAGCTCTAAAAGGTTATAATTTTGATGGAGCAGACTATATAGAAGAAGCGTTTTTAAAAGGTGCATCTGTATGTATTACAGAAAAAGATGTAAGTTCAGATAATGGTATTGTCATAGTAGTTGAAGATGCTGTTTTAGCATTACAAAAAATAGCTAGTATATACAGGCAACAATTTGATATAAATGTTATAGGTATAACAGGAAGTATTGGAAAAACATCTACAAAAGAGATGGTTTATGCTGTCTTGTCTGGTTTTGAAAAAACATTAAAAACTAAAAGTAATTTAAACAATGAAATCGGTACACCGCAAACTGTTTTAAGGATAGAGAATCAACATAAGAATGCTGTTATCGAGATGGGTATGAGCAATTTTTTTGAAATAGATGCATTATCTAAATGCATACTACCAGATATCGGTATAATTACAAATATAGGTGTATCTCATATAGAAAACCTTAAAAGCCAAGAGGGTATATTTAAAGCGAAAAGTGAGATAGTTAGTGGTCTTAAGGAAAGTGGTATATTAATATTAAATGGTGACGATGATATATTATTTAACAACAAAAATGTTTTTAGGCATAAAAAATTATTGTATGGTATTGACAATAAAAATGTAGATGCATTTGCAACTAATATTGTTTATGGTAATGATAAGACTAGTTTTATCATTAATTATGAGGGAAGCAAGTATAATGCTATAATACCATGCTTAGGTAAACATAATGTGCTAAACTCTTTAGCTGCGTTTTTAGTCTCTGCATACTTAGGTTATAATAGAGAACAATCTTGTGAAAATTTTTGTAATTTTAAAAATACGGGGATGCGTCAAAATATAGTTAAAAGAAATGATTTAACAATTATAGAAGATTGCTATAACGCAGGTCCAGACTCTATGAGGTCTGCTTTAGAGACTCTAAAGATTTTAAATAATAAAGGTAAAAAAATTGCTGTTTTAGGAGATATGCTAGAGTTAGGTGAAAATAGTAGATACTATCATCAACTGGTAGGTGAATATATAGGTCTTTATAATATTGATATTCTTATAACATTTGGTGAAATGTCCTTAAATATGCATGATAAAAATGATGTTAAGTTAAAAAGACATTTTTATGATAAAGATGATATTGTATTATTTTTAAAAGATGTTATTAAATTTGACGATGCTTTATTATTTAAAGCAAGTAGAGGTTTAAAGTTTGAAGATATTATTAATAAATTTTATAATTTGTTAATTTAAAAAAATGAAGATGTTGAGGTGTATTTGTGAGTCAGTTTACAATTATAGT
>JBOFNA010000085.1:0-4014 GCA_051658665.1 Oscillospiraceae bacterium | reverse complement strand
ATTTTATAGCATTCGGCTGAAAAAAATCTTGCGGGACATTATAATATTCAAATTTTATTGTTTTTTTGTGCGATGCAGTGGTTAATGTTAAGACTACACCAGCTTCGTCTAAGAAGTATCCATCCGGTGCTGTCAACTCTTTAATGATTACATCTCTTGTGGCTGTTTTACCAATTTGAATATGTTTAAATGAAAACATTGCCGTAAACTTATTTACATCTGATTCGGCTATTTTTTTTCCTATTGTTTCGGTTGTCTTGTTGTACTCATATAAGCCAAAAGTTGCTGGCTTATAAATAGGGGTACCGTGCCGAGCATCTAGTTTGATTCCCTCTATCTCTGTGTAGGCTACTTCATTTGTAGGGGCATTGGCACCGGTAAGGCGGACTATTTCGTTATTTGTTTTAATTGTGAATGTTCCTCTGCCTATGGCCGTAATCGTCCCTGCATCATTATTTACCTCTGTCCATGTGTATGTGCCAAGTGATAGTCTGTCTGTTTTAAAGTGATAATTTTTGTCTAACGGATATGTTTCATTTATACCATTTCCTGTTACAACAACAGATAATTTCTTGTAATCCCACTTAAAATCTTCTGTGGAATTATTTAGCATTACTTTTGTGCCCTCCGCTGTTCCTCCTGCCACTTCATTTGTAGGGGCATTGGCACCAGCAAGGCGGACTATTTCGTTGTTTGTTTTAATTGTGAATGTTCCGCTGCCTATGGTCGTAATTGTGCCTGCATCATTATTTACCTCTGTCCAGGTGTATGTTCCCAATGATAATCTATCCGTTTTAAATTGATAATTTTTGTCTAACGGATATGTTTCATTGATGCCATTTCCTGTTACAACGACAGATAGTTTCTTATAATCCCACTTGTAATTATTATTTTTTGTGTTGTCTACTCTAATTTTTGTACCCTCTGCTGTCCCTCCTGCTACTCTGTTTGTGGGAGTATTATCTGCTGTAAGTCTTATTGTTTGTCCTGGAACTATTGTTATATTTCCTGTACCAATTTCTATGACTGTACCATTGTCCGTATTCGTTTCTGTCCAGACATATTCTCCTGGAAGTAACAAATCTGTTTTAAACTTAAAGCTACTATCAAAGTCGTAATTTTTTGAGAGACCTTGTCCTGAAAAATTAATGGATAATTTTCTATGATCCCAATTATAGTTTTGATTTAACGTATCGTCTTGTCTTGTCTTTGTTCCTTCAACATAACCTCCAGCTGCTTTGAAGATGGCGTGGGTACCAAATGCAGGGAGGGGATCCTGTGAACCCAAACTAACTAGATTTTGAACGCCCGGCGATCTGAATCTGATTGCTGCGGAAGGTGTGATATTGGTTTTAACATCAAAATTAACTTGTCCTGCATACGTTAAATTATTAGTCACCAACCTAAACCGTGACCCGATACTCAAACTACTATACGGGTTGCCATCTTCACCCACCATGTAAAATCCCGCTGGTAACTGCTCCAACCAAAACTGGCCCGCACCGCCTGTAATATGATATAATTCTGTTTCTAATCGATTTGTTGTCATATTGTAGTGGCTTTCCCTATTTTGAGGACTATGGACTGTATATGTCTCATGAGGAATATCGCGTGTATCCCCTTTGTCAATCAACATATTTACATAAACATCTTCATAACTTGTCACTGTGTTTCTATTGTAATTACCTAAATACGCATTGCTTGCCACAAATGTTCGTAAATAGGCATCTTCATCAGATAAACCGTGTTGTCCTCCATGATTTTGTGGGAATCCCCACACTAAAATTGCTTGTAATCCGTCATCAAGCATCCACTCACCATCATCATACCAATTCCCGCTTGGAAACACTTCATAGGGTTCAATGCAGTAAACCCATCCAATACCATCTAAAAAAATCATTGGCGTGCTATATGTTCCCATCCAAGTAAGCATGCCACTACTATTTCCTGTAGCTCTTGTCTGATAATTTATTGGGTTTTTAATAAATGCATCGACGACTTCCTTAGAAGCAGATGACCAAATTTTTGTACCATTTTTAGTTGTGCCAATTTCTATTAAATTATTTTTCTTTACTGTTTCCTCTGTCATTAAGATAGGTGGTGCATTTGACTCTTCTTTTGCTTTTTTTTCTGTTATAGTCAAAGTCTCTTCCGTTGTTTTAGCCTCTTTTCCATTTTTTAAGTTGGTCTCCTGTTGACTTTTTAACGTGTTTTCTGTATCTTTTTCTGCTGCCTCGACTGTTTGCGAAGCATTTGCTTGTATTTGTTGTGAGTAACTCGATGCAAACAACAATAGCGCAAATGTTATCATCATTACTTTTTTTAGTTTAATCATTATTTTCTTCCTTTCACTTTTTCCAATTAAAAAAAGGTAGCCATTAACTGACTACCTTATCGTTCGTATTATTTTTAGATTTTTATTAAAATTACCAATTACCCCCCATACATCTTCTTGCTCCATTAGGATAAGTTTTACAAACCTCAGGCTGCGGAGCTGGTCGATCAGGTGCAGGAGGTGCTGTATAACCACCACCGCTATTACCTCCACTACTTCCGCTTCCATTCCCGCTATTACCACTTCCACGAGAACCTCCAGAGCCACCGCTGTAGCCATCACTATAACTAGATCTAGCAGTACTTGAAGCAGCTACCTGTTCCGCTGCAACATTTTGGGCATGTTTCCTTGCTTCAATATCTACGTTTGTCTGCTTCAAAGCATTAAATTTTTCCTCAATTGCATCAAAACTATCTCGTCTTGCAATCATTGCTAGCACTTCATCTTTACGTCCATTAAAAATACCAACCTCTGTTTCATTAGCACCTTCAATAATTACATATGCATCTACTTCACCTTTTTTTTCAACATATTTTTTTACAAGCTTCTCTTCGGCTATACGATTTAAAACTGTTGCATCCAATTGAATATACACTGCCTGCATTTCGTTTAATCTTTGCGCATCTAACGAATCAAATGCCTGTAGACGGTTAGTGTTAATTTTTTCTAATTCTAATCGTTCTGCTTCATTATAATGTGCATTTTCGGGTAGTTCAATCGAATGAAAGGCTACCTGAGTTTCTTGCACTTTTGTTTCTACTTGTTGCCAGTAGTAAATGCTGTAGCCACCCACCCCTATGAGTACTACCGCTACAGCTAACAATATGATACTTCTTCTTTTAAATTTCATCATTCTGTTCATTCCCTTCAAATATACTCAACTATTCAATTACATTATATACTATTTTTATTTAACCAACCAAGGTCAAATTCATTTTTTGATTTAATTGCAATTACTACATTCATCGGAAAATACATCATTTGTATTTATAACTAGCATTGATAAATACAGTAAAATAACTATTACCATTTTTATCGCTCCCTTCCTCATTTTAGGAATCACTAAAAAGGACAACGTTTCTGGTTAACGTTCCGAACCATCAATTAGATAAATCATCCTTTCGTCAAACTATCTTGCAATAGCGCTCTACCGTGTCCAAAATCTACTTGTTGTCTGATTTTGCGTTGGGAATTTGATTCGATGTTCTTTATTCTAATTCTTGCTATACGGCGCGACCCGTCAATTTTTGCTTTTTTAAGCTCGTAATTGATCAAACGTTTTTTTTAAGTATTCAGTCTTTCGTCTATATACAGTTTAATAAAGTTTTGTTTCTTTTTTTTCTTTTTGCTATTATTTGTTGTTCTCTTTGGATGCTTCTGATTCTATAATAGTGGGCATCCTCTAAACAGTAGCATTCTCCTTCGTTGTTAAATACTACATATTTTTTCAATTCGTTTATATAAACAACAATAAAGTTAGTGCTTTTCCCAAAGCAACGGACACTATCTCCTATTTTATAATCAGAAATATAAAATGTTTTTTTCATTTTACCCAACCCCTTATCTTATATTATAAAACATTATTATTATCTTGTAAAGACATTTTTATTATCTTTTTATGCTTTGATTATTTTTTAAATCGGTATATAATAAGATAAAGGAAGTGAAAATACAGATGA
>JBOFNA010000084.1:0-12152 GCA_051658665.1 Oscillospiraceae bacterium | reverse complement strand
CACCTTTTAATTATTGCTTTTTTACCTACCCCCCAAACTTTCCCCTCGTAACACCAAAGCCCCACGAAACCTAAAACCTAACACAAAAAATAAGGGCATCTGCAGATAGCAATATCCGCGAATGCCCTTATTTCAAGCCTTTTTCAGCACTGCGGTGCGGTCAAAGGCTTTTTCTTTTTGTATCAAAGACAGCGTGATGATAGATCCAGCTTGTGGATCTGGCTCACTGCTATTAAAAGCGGTAAAACTTTTAGGCAAGGACGCTGTTAACACTGGGTTTTATGGGCAAGAAATCAACATTACCACTTATAACCTTTGTCGTATCAATATGTTTTTGCATGATATAGGTTTTGATAAGTTTAAAGTTGAGTGCGAAGACACCCTGACCAATCCGCAGCATTGGGATAATGAACCATTTGAGCTGATTGTTTCCAATCCTCCGTACTCAATTAAGTGGGAAGGCGATGCAAATCCGCTACTCATAAACGACCCACGGTTTTCACCTGCCGGAGTGCTTGCTCCAAAGAGCAAAGCGGACATGGCGTTTGTTATGCACATCCTTTCATGGCTTGCAAGTAATGGAACGGCCGCCATTGTTTGTTTCCCTGGTATTATGTATCGTAGTGGTGCAGAGAAAAAAATTCGTCAATATTTAATCGATAACAATTATGTAGACTGCATTATTCAGCTGCCAAGCAACCTGTTTTTCGGCACTTCTATAGCTACCTGTATTATGGTGATGAAAAAAAATAAAAACGATAACAAGACTTTGTTTATTGATGCCAGTAGTGAATGCGTCAAGGTAACCAACAACAATAAATTAACTCCCGATAATATTGAGCGCATTGTAAACACTTTTGCAAACCGTGAAGAAATTGTCCATTTTTCACATCTTGCAAGCTATGACGAAGTTGTTGAGCAGGACTACAATCTTTCTGTTTCTACTTATGTTGAGGCAGAGGACACCCGTGAAAAGATTGATATTGCTGTCCTTAACGCTGAGATAGAAAAAATTGTTAAACGTGAGGATGAACTTCGTGAATCCATTCGGAATATCATCGCAGAAATCGAGGTGGGTGTATGAGCAAATTAGATGATTTGATTGCTGAGTTTTGCCCTGATGGGGTGGAGTATAGAATGCTTGGCGAAGTTATTAATTATGAACAACCGACTAAGTATATAGTCAGTAGTACTGACTACGACGAAAACTATGAAATCCCTGTTTTAACAGCTGGTAAATCATTTATACTCGGCTATACAGATGAAACTAATAGCGTTTACCGTGCAA
Organism: Oscillospiraceae bacterium; assembly: GCA_051658665.1. Classification (GTDB taxonomy): domain Bacteria; phylum Bacillota; class Clostridia; order Oscillospirales; family Ruminococcaceae; genus JBOFNA01. The sequence goes on along the minus strand of JBOFNA010000084.1, from coordinate 10,864 downwards.
ACAAGGATAACCCAGTAATTATATTTGACGATTTTACAACATCGTTTCATTGGGTTGACTTCGATTTCAAGGTGAAATCTTCAGCTATGAAGATGCTAATATCATCAGCAACGGATGTTGCGAACTTCCGTTATCTTTACTATGCCATAGCTAGTATTTATTATCATCCAGATTTTTCGAAGCACGAACGGCAGTGGATTAGCAGATACTCACAGTTCAAAATCCCTCTCCCGCCCCTCCCTGTGCAATCCGAAATTGTCCGCATATTAGACAATTTCGCAGAGCTTACAGCGGAACTTACAGCGGAACTTACAGCGGAACTTACAGCAAGAAAAAAGCAATATGAGTACTACCGAGATAAACTTTTAACATTTAAGGAGGTGGAAGCGTAATGCCATATTTTAATATCGTAGCTGAAACAAATGAAAATACTGTTGTTACTGAATATGAGCCAGTGCAGGCACGGTCTGACAGCTATCAAAGTGAAGATGCTTTAGAGCGAGAGTTTATCCACCTTTTATGTGAGCAAGGTTACACCTATATGCCTATTCGTACCGAGGCTGATTTGATTGCCAATCTTAGAATTAAGCTTGAGGAGTTAAATGACTATCAATTTACCGATACCGAATGGGAGCGGTTCTTTTCCGACTGCATTGCCAATAAAAACGATGGTATTGTCGATAAATCTCGCAAAATTCAAGAGGACTATATACAGGTATTAAGGCGTGATGATACAATGTCCAAAAACATTATGCTGATTGATAAGAAAAACATTCACAACAATCAATTACAGGTTATCAATCAGTATTCCATTGGCAAGGGTGATGGTGCAAAATATGATAATCGCTATGACGTGACCATTCTTGTGAATGGTCTGCCGCTAGTTCATATAGAGCTAAAACGTCGCGGTGTTGCCATCCGTGAGGCATTTAATCAGATTAGTCGATATCAGCGAGACTCTTTCTCGGCGGCATCGGGGCTTTTTGAGTATGTTCAAATTTTCGTTATTTCCAACGGCACTAACACCAAGTATTATTCTAATAGTACCCGTTGGGGTACTATTAAGGATACTACCTCCAATAATCCAAAAAAAGGAAAGACTAGCAATAGCTTTGAGTTTACCTCTTTCTGGGCGGATTCAAATAATAACGTTATTTCTGATTTAATTGACTTTACAAAAACATTTTTTGCAAAGCATGCGATTTTAAATGTTTTAACGAAATATTGTGTATTCACCGCAGAGAATATGCTCTTAGTGATGCGTCCTTACCAGATTACTGCAACAGAGCGAATTCTTAATCGTATTGAAATCGCTCATAACTATAAAAAATATGGGGATATCTCAGGTGGTGGTTATATTTGGCACACCACAGGCTCAGGCAAGACACTAACCTCGTTCAAGTCAGCAAAATTGGCTTCACGGCTCCCCTTTATTAATAAGGTGATTTTTGTGGTAGACCGCAAAGACCTCGACTATCAAACCATGAAAGAATATGACCGATTTGAAAAGGGCGCTGCCAATAGCAATACATCAACTGCCATCCTTACAAAACAGCTTCGAGACATAAAGTCGAATATCATTATTACAACGATTCAAAAACTGTCTGCTTTTATCAAGAAAAATAAAGATCATCCTATTTACAACCAACAAATAGTTCTTGTTTTTGATGAATGTCATCGCAGCCAGTTTGGCGATATGCATTCCGCTATTATAAATAACTTTAAGAAATATTATATGTTTGGGTTTACTGGAACACCAATTTTTCCTGTGAATTCGCCTTATATGCGAAATTGCAAACTTACGACAACTGAACAGACCTTTGGTGACCAACTGCACACATATACCATCGTGGATGCTATCAATGACAAAAATGTGCTGCCATTTCGTGTAGACTACGTAAGCACAATGGATATCGACAATGATATTGATGATGAGCAGGTATGGGATATTAACCGCGAAAAAGCATTTATGGCACCAGAGCGTATTTCTCTTGTAGTCAATTACATATTGGAGCACTTTGACCAGAAAACTTATCGTGGAGATAAGACATATATTTTCAATCAGCTGACCAACATTGCCAATGTTGCTTCAGCCGAAAGAGGCGCAGTGGAAGAGATAAAGCAAAAACAACGTATCAGCGGCTTTAACTCCATCTTTTCGGTGGCTTCTGTTCCTATGGCGAAGCTGTATTATAATGAGTTTCAAAAACTTATGAGAGCAGACCCTACAAAAAAGCTTAAAATTGCTACTGTTTTTAGCTATGCTCCAAATGAGGTGTAACCAGATGGTATTCTTGACGACGAAAATCCTGAGGATACGTCTGTCTTGGACAAGAACTCCCGTGACTTTTTAGAAGAAGCCATAGGCCACTATAACGATATGTTTCAAACTAATTATGATACATCATCGAACAAATTTCAAAATTATTACAAGGACATTTCGCTGCGTATGAAAAACAAGGAACTTGACCTTTTAATTGTGGTTAATATGTTTCTTACTGGTTTTGATTCAACCACTTTAAACACCCTCTGGGTGGACAAAAACCTCAAATCTCATGGGCTGATTCAGGCATTTAGTCGAACAAACCGCATTCTCAATAGCATTAAGACTTTTGGTAATATTGTGTGTTTCCGCAATCTCCAAAAACGTGTTGATACTGCCATTTCTCTCTTCGGAGATAAAAATTCAGGCGGCATTGTTTTGTTACGTAGCTTTAAAGATTACTACGAAGGGTATATTTCCGATAATAATAAACATATTCCTGGTTATGTTGAAATGATAGACAACCTTTCAACCAAATTTCCACTAACTCAGTCTCAAATTATTGGAGAGCAAAATAAAAAAGATTTTATTTATCTATTTGGTTCAATTCTGCGTATGAGAAATCTACTATCTTCGTTTGATGACTTTGCTGGCAAAGAGATAATTTCCGAACGAGATTTTCAGGATTACCTTGGACGGTATCAGGATTTGAGTGACGAATGGAAACGCAAACGTAAAAGTGAAAAAGGCAAAATTTCTGATATTAATGATGACATCGTGTTTGAAATTGAACTCATCAAACAAATTGAAATTAACATTGATTACATTCTCATGTTGGTAAAGCAGTATCATAATACCCATGAACAAGACAAAGAAGTTCTAATATCCATAAAAAAAGCTATTAACTCAAGCCCTGAACTTCGCAGCAAAAAACAACTTATCAAAATGTTTATTTCCGGAATCAATGACATAGATGATGTTATGAACGAATGGAATCTCTTTGTTAATGTACAGCGAGAAATCGACCTTAATACGCTGATTAAAGAGGAAAAGTTAAAAGAAGATGAAACTCGCTTTTTCTTGGATGCTTCTTTTATAGAAGGTGAGATAAAAACTGTTGGCACTGATATTGATAGAATTATGCCGCCAGTGAGTCGTTTTAGCGGAGGTAACCGTGCAAAGAAAAAGCAAAAGGTAATTAATAAGCTGAAAGATTTCTTTGAAAAATATTTTGGGGTTGGTGGATCCGCTAAATTCACAAAATAATCTGATGTGCATAATGGATTGCCAGTTGGCATATTTAATACAATTGTGCCTTTTTAATAAAAAACAACAATGTATAAATGAGATCAATATATGCCCCACACGAGAAAAGTATCAACTTGTTTCTCATAGATGAAACGGCGACTGGTAGTATGAAATGCACCATTTTCAATTGGACTTTGGTTTCATACAAATTACCGCGCACCGAATTATAAAAGTGCAATAGACGTGATGACCTCTCGCAGATTGGGGTTTATTTCTTATTCGGTACATCCGAACAGACAAGTAAACCCGTTGTATACATCGGCCATGCAATCGTAAGAAAAAAACTTATTGCTTTTTTAAATGATAATAGTGGTGTAGCTATGCTTATTTCTAGTATATCTACTTTGATTTCGGCTGTATCTGTGACATCGCTTTATATTTTAATGAAAAAACACAGAGTCAATACAAAAGAGGTCTTGAACCACAACTGACTATGCATTTGGATAGATTTGAAGGTATCCTATTTTTGATAATTCAAAACAACGGCAAAACAGCTGCTAAAAATATAAATATAAAAATAAATTCAATTGAAAGGTGGTAATCACTATGGTATGCACTAAATGTAACGGAGAAAACGTAACAATAACTACAGAACAGGTAGTGGGAATAACGAAGACCTTCACGCTTTAGACCTTGAAGTATGTAAAACTTTTAGAATATATCTTCACGGTACCACAGAAGAAGAACGCCAGGAAGGATACAAGGACGCCCTACAGCGTTTAAGCCGATTATAGGGAATATTGTTACCGTGGTGGCGAAGGTGGTAAGGCTCACTACGCGTACCTAGAAGACAGGGCCTACAGATACAAGGGCGGTAGTAAACATTCCTTCGGTTATGCGTTCTACGTTCTCACGCTAAAAAATATATAAAATCAAAAATTTTAAAATGTGGTAATGCTTAGTAACAATTATTCCAGCAATAAGAAAAGTGTATACCCCCCTTAAAAAATTAAAGACTAATATATTATATATAATAAAAGATTATATAGTTAGTAGTATATAGTATTAATCATTAGTACATCTAATGTACTATGATAGTCTTTAAATGCTGTAGTTTCTTAGGTTTTTGAATTCGCTTTTGAAGTTGTAGTATACTACTTTTCATACTACGAATCCCCGATAAATAAGGGTCGAAATTGAGTAATAAAGAGTAAATAAGGTAAAAGTGTAAAATAAATAAAACCGCGTAAACACAGTATTTAAGCCACTTTTACGCGGTTTTTACGATTATTTTAATAAAAATACTTAAATATACTCAGCTTTAAAACTTTACTCTTAAGTTGAGCATACATAAAACTATTGTAAAACCCATAAAGTTTGTATGCTCTGTTTTTATTTGCAATAATATTAGATTTTTAGATTTTCTATTTTTAAATATATCAGGGTATATTATTTTCAGTACTAAAATATATCGGATTTATCTTAATTTATGCTATTAAAAATATACTTAAAGAGATTTGTTTTTTAATTTTTAATAGTTATCAACCTTTTTATTAAATTACAATAAAATTGTCCGTAAGCAAAAATTGTAATTTTATCTCAGTTATGAATTACAAAAAAAATTAGACAAAAATTACAAACCCTCGTAAGCTTTGTTTTTAATATATTTTTTAATTTAAGCTTTATTTATTACTTTCTGTACACGTCCCACCTTTCCATCCTCCAACATAACTTTTATTCCATGAGGGTGAGAACTGCTTTTAGTAAGGATTTTCGCAACCAACCCATCTGTTAGTTTACCTGTACGTTGATCTGCTTTTAGAACTACGCTAACCTTGTATCCAATTTTTATATTTTCTCTGTTTTGACCATTCATAAATCATCTTCTCCATTTAAATTAACTTTCACAATACCTCTGATAGACAAACTGTTTTCAGTAACATCACAATCTAGTGCGCTAACATTTACTCCTGATAACTGAGCATTAAAAAGTGCTCTCCCGAACTCTAAATGTGCCTTGTTATTTGGTTTAAAATACTTTGTATCACTCATTTGTATTACAAATACTAAATGTACTCATATCCTTCATGTACGTATTTTACCAATTCATTCAAATGTTTCACTACTCGTTCAGTTGGCATATCAGGAAATAAACCCACCCCATTTTACGTGTGAGATTATTTGACTTTTCCAAAATTACTCTTGCTCCTCAAATGAGCAGTTCACGGCATTTTCCTGTGTTTTTTACATAACAATAATCACTTTACAATCAACCTCTATATTAGCAATAAAACGATTTGGTCTAGAGATAAAGACTCCAAAACTAATGTCATTATATTTAATACACTGCCTTTATAATGATTTTTTGTATAATGCTATCTAATGCTATATTTTCAAGAGTAAGGCCAAATTTTATAATATAAAATGTTTATGTGAATTTCTTGCTCTAAACTTATTTGTTTTAGTATTTTCGCTTTTTAAGTTACGTAATTACTATTGAAAAATTAATACGCGTTATAATCTTGAAATGTTACTCAATATAAAACATATTATTTATCGTAACGTTTTACAAAATTTATTAATGTAGTTTTATATCTATCTGTTTTAGCCTTTCTTAACAAACAATATTCGGTTTTTCCTTTATGAATTGTAATGTTAAATACAATGTTTTCCACCACAATAAACGCTGATGCGCATACTATAACACCTTGTTTTTTAAATATATTTACTCAATACGAATATTTTCTAATTTTTACTGCGCTTTTCACTATACATAATTCAAGTGATAACTTTAAGTGTTTTATTTATACTATCATCTTAGCATTTCCAGTTTATTTTTACTTTGTTCGGCTCGTTTTCTACCGATACCATGCGAAGAGCAATTTCCATTTTCGCACATTCAGCTATAGCAATTTGTTCGTATGCCTCTGGATTTTCATTTATGCCAACTAGATCATAAGCGATCGCTGCTGTCCCATAAAAAGCAAGCCCTAATGAATGTGTTGGCCTGTGAAAACAAGCTGATGCCTGGCCACAAGCTCTAGCCGCAGCCTGTGCTGCTGGTTTGCTATCAAGCTCACGCGCTACCTCATGGCATTTATGTAGTATAATACTCTTTACCTCAGGTAACTTCACTTCTCCATTAACCCAAAGTCTAGCTGCTTTTAATGCTGAGTGTAGACGTAAATCACCTGGGCATTCTTTCTCGAATATAGGTATGATATTCGTCTCTGCGTAATCGATACACCATTTGGCAATGGTTTCTTTGCTCTGAGTTTCTATAGCACTCATCAACGATACTATGTAAGGCGAATCAGCCTTTCCTAGCATTTTACGTAGTTTTAGCATTAAAATTAATCTCCTTTTGCTTCTTTTACACCAAACTCAACCATATCGCGAACTAAAGAATATGGCATCGGCTTATTATAAGGTAACTGCAATGTACTCTTAGAATGTTTATAATCTTTAAACCTATCTTTAAATGCATCTATTGCTTTTGGAGTTATATGAAACCCAATGTGTAGTTTTTCACCTGAAAAATGCACGAGATTTCCATTCAGTACAAATGTCGGCATCCCCCATGATATCTTTTCTGTTATATCTTGATAACACTCGTGAATAATCGTCCTGATTTGTTCCATTCTCTCCCTAACTTCATCATCATATATAGCTATATATTCGTCTACTGTTGAGTATGGTAGTGGCTCTTTAAGTCGCTCGCATATAGTTGTTTTAACGCTATCACCATATTTTTTTTCGATTTTTAATCGTATATCCTTACGAATTCCAATTATATAGCAAACAGATCCGTCTGCGTTTCTAAGTCCCATATTAACAATTTGACCGTCATAGTTCTCGCCATCAAATGTAGCATGTACAGAAACGCGCCCTTTTCCAAAGGTTTCTTTTATATCAAACGGTATTTTAATATAGGCCGCATCCATGCTAGGCTTTTTGTGAATTATTGCATCAAATTTATATATTTTGCTCATACATACCCTTTCTAGTTTTCACCTGACCAAACTACGACATCTTTCAAATCATCTAATATTTTATTAAACCATAAATTTCAATATTTTAACTCTGGCAAGTATATAGTTTAAATGTTTTGTAATTTTACCCATCATATTAATATTTTCATACTCCAGCATCGTACTGATTTTTATAAAAATATTTTGTGTAAATTATACGTTTTGTCATCTTTATTAATATAGATCTCCAACTGATAATGACAGTATTAAAAACTCATTAACTACTCTTCAATAACCTTAACGCTTCATCTTCATTTTTAGCAAAGAATATATGGTTACCTCTATTACTTTCATAAATAAAGTCACCAAGTGCCTTACTAGTATAACCTGAAAAATCTCCGACTATAGCAAGCCTTACGTCATATTGGACAAATTTCTGTAGTACTTCACCAGCGATTCGTGTTTTAAGGTCAAAAAATTTTTCGGATATAGCCCCTTTGTTTAAAACCATAGCCTCGCAGTCAGTTTCATATTTAACCGTGGCGATTAAGTCAAGTGCAGACTGTACATTAGTTATAATTACTTCTTCGCTATACACTATAGCATAACTTAATTTATTTACTATTTTAGTTGTAATTTTCATATCAACATCCTTATTTTGTTTAATGTGTAAATAAAAGTTAAATAAGCTTTGCTTTTTATACTTTTTAACACCTACTCACCGATACATCATGTTTTAATAAAGTTTTACAATGCATTTTTGTAAACACCTTGAATAATCACCGTTGTATCGAACTTTACTCTACCATATAATAAGATTACATATGTTAACAGCCAACGGTGCCTCTCACATACATAATTTGCTTTAAATTTAATTAAAGTATAGATTCTTACATATAGCCGACTAAAAAATAATAAAAGTTGTAGTTTTAAATCGGTTTAAGATATATTTATTTGATCTCACCTAATCTATATAAAATACATTGCCAATCATTTGCGTCTCTATTATTTTCTATTAGCTGCTCAAGTTCTAATTTTACATTATTCTCTCCAGAATCTCTATAAATTTCTATCTGAAGTAAGAGCAACTTAGCTTTATCTAAATCTTTTAAATGTTTCTTTCCTTCAGCCAATTTTAAAAACACTTTATCAGCAAGTTTTAAATCTTGTTTTGAATATACCAAATCATAAAGAATAGCAAATTTTTTCGCATACTTATCGCTTTCTATATCCCTAAAAAATGTACCACTTCCCTCTGGCTTTCGCTCAACAATATAAAATGTGTTGCCACTTGGATCAGTAATAGTAAATCTCCAGTCTTCGCTAAGTTCCCTAATTTTAGTGACTTTAGGAAACCCACTACGAGGTATTTTTCCTGTTTTATCTTTTAGCCTTACTGTAAAACTATCATAAAGTTGTTGTAAATTATCTGTTTGCATAATGCACATCGACGGATTTTCGTGTGGTAGGTACATCTTCGTTCCATAAAAATGTAACTCTATATCATTATATTTAAATACAAGATATGAACGAATATACTTTCCAGAAAGTTCAAACCCTAAATTTTTATAAAATTCAATTTGAGCAGTTGCATCACTACAAGGTAAAATAACTGTTAACTTTTCCATTTAGCTCCTTTCACTAATAAATATGTGGTTTATAAACCTTAATTTTTAAAATACAATTTTACCATCCCTGAAGATGTCAAGTTAGTTGCGCATTATTATTATTAAAAAACTTTTTCACTCAACTTGTTTTATATTAAATTAAAAAACTTCAATAATATTTAAGCTAATTATTGTATATAGCTTAAAATATAGCCCTCTAGTATATGTATTTATATATACCCCATGTCCAATACCTTATTTGGACATGGGGTATAATTTAGTTGGTATATTAACTCTTTAAGGCGGTTTTGTATACCTACTGTGATGTAACTATTTTCTTCTCTTAATATTCTGTAAAAAGTTAATTCAGAAGATATATATTGACCTCTATACAGCAAGTGATGTAACTATTTGTATTGGATGGTAATTTTCGGCATAAATATACTTACTATTCTACCATTTTGTGCAACCTTTATAGTTAAGTTTTCTGGTTTAATAATTTCATGATCTGTTACTATGTTTTCTTTGTTGAATACTCCTCCAAAGTTTATTTCTAGGATGTTTTTAAAATTAAAGACCAATTCATTATACTCATCTAAAAGGTTCTCTGACATCTCAAGATTTCTTAAGTTATAAGATTTGCTAGTATATATTTTATCATTTAAAACATCATAAATTGTAGGTATTAATGTTAAATACATACCTAAGCTATTACTATTTTCATTATTTCTACCATGTGTTAATAACATATACGGTAGTTTAGCTATATTCGTAATATTATTCTCTCGTATAAATTGTTTTACAACATACTTTATTGGATCAAGCAAATATTCTCTATACTCTTCTTCAGTTAGCTCTTTTTCAATAGTAATATACTCTATATTGTCTTTCTTGATGTCTTTTGTTTGGTGTACATATTTCATAAAGTCACTATGCTCTTTTTTAACAGTATTAACATCAATAAGAGCATGGTCTTTATCTACTGTATTTACTTTTCTTAAAGTTCCCAATCTTATAATATCATTTAACTTATTTTCCAAAATAATATTTGAAACTTCATCCCAAATGCAATGATGAACAAATATAGTAATTTCTATAGCATCTTCAACTTGATTTATCATAAACCTAGCTAACATACCACTTTCAAATGCATTTTGTATGTTGTTAGAGTCACTTCTTGTAAATTTACTTGTTACACCATCTGACTGACAATATACTGGTATATTAATCTTAACATTAGAATTTGCAACTTCAAATTTATTTTCTTTAATACGCATTCTTAAAATTTCTTCACTGCTTATAAGTTTTTCAACACATTCCTTTATATAACTTAGACTATATTCAGACTTAACTTTATAGCTCGTAATCATCAAGTTATATTCAATAAGATTATAATAGTCTAAATTAGCTTTAGGAAGTTTATATGTCTTAAACTCACTATAATCAATACCATTGTCATAATTTTTCAAGTCTTCTATAATATTTCTTTTTAGTGTACTTTTATTAGTACTATTATCAATTAATGTAACAACCTTTTCTTTATTAATTTCTTGATTAATTTGTGAAACAGTAGGACCTTGAATTATTTTTTGAATATCAACACTTATTCCTTTTGTTTTAAGTATAGAAATTAGCTTTATCGCCTTAATTGAATCACCACCTAATTCAAAGAAATTATCGTCAATTCCAATTTGTTCAACTTGTAATATTTCTTCAAACACTGATGCTAATATCTTTTCTTTTTCACTTCTTGGGGCTAAATATTCTTTTTCGCT
>JBOFNA010000083.1:0-2204 GCA_051658665.1 Oscillospiraceae bacterium | reverse complement strand
TGACAATTAAAAATACTATATTAATAAAAATAAATAAATAATATTATAATTTATTTATTTATTTTAAGATTAAAAACAGATTCTGCAAAACTTTTTTAGTTTTTACAGTAATTTTATTATATAAAATATTTTAAATTTTTTCACTTTGATTTTTAAAAGATAAGCATACATTTTTTATATAATAATAAGAGAGCATTTCATATATTATAGTTTTAATAGGAAATTTTTTCTGTTTTTTATAAAAGTTTTAAAATTTAATTAGTTTTAGCTAATTAAAACATATTATATAAGTAGATTACTAAAAAAAGATAAAAAGGTTGAAAGGGCATAAAAAAATTGATATAATAACATAAATTTAATGTTATTATATCAATTTAAAAAGGGGATTTTATGGAAGATAATACTAATGAAAATGAATTTAAAGTAAACAAAGATAAAGAAGAAAAACTCATAAAAATCATAAAGCATTATGAAAATCAAGAGGGTTGTTTAATGATAATTTTGAAAAAGGCTCAAGAAATTTATGGTTACTTATCTCATGAGACACAAAATAATATAGCTAAACATTTAAATATAGCAATTGAAGATGTGTATAATGTTGCTACATTTTATTCTGAATTTTCACTTAAACCTAAAGGTGAAAATAAAATATCAGTTTGTTTAGGTGCATCTTGTTACTCCAAAGGGTCATCTGATATTTTTGAAAAAATTTTAAAATCGCTAAATATAGAAGGTGAGCAATGTACAAAAGATGGTAAAATTTCCTTAGACCATTGTATATGCATTGGAGCTTGTGGTTTAGGGCCTGTTTTAACAGTAAATGACGAAATATATAGTAAGGTTAAGTCAGATGATATTGATGATATTTTAAATAAATATATATAAAAAAAACAAAGCTATTTAATTTTAGCTTTGTTTTAAATAAATTATTTTTTAGAAGACTTTTGTCTTAAGTTTTTGTTTAACACTTTTTTTCTAAGTCTAATTGATAAAGGAGTTACTTCGACTAACTCGTCGTCATTAATAAACTCTAAAGCTTCTTCTAAAGCTAATTTTTTAGGTGTAATTAGTTTTAAAGATTCGTCACTACCAGAAGCACGCATATTTGTTACTTGCTTTTTCTTGCAAATGTTTACTATTAGGTCTTCGTTTTTAGCATTAGATCCTACGATCATTCCTTCGTAAACAGGCACACCAGCGCCTATAAATAAAACTCCACGGTCTTGAGCATTAAATAGTCCGTAAGTTACAGACTCACCATTTTCAAAAGAAACTAAAGATCCTTGAGACCTTGTTTTAATTTCTCCTTTGTATGGCTCGTATCCACTAAACAATGTATTTAAGATACCCTCGCCTTTAGTATCAGTTAAAAACTCACTTCTATAGCCAAATAAACCACGAGATGGGATACTATACTCTAATCTCATTCTTGATCCTAAAGAGGACATATGTTGAACTAAACCTTTTCTGCTACCTAGTTTTTCCATAACATTACCCATATATTCTTCAGGGACATCTATTATAGCTGTTTCAATAGGTTCATGTTTCTTACCATCAATATCTTTATATAGAACACGAGGAGTACTTACTGAGAGCTCATATCCTTCACGTCTCATATTTTCAATTAAAATAGCTAAATGCATCTCACCACGTCCAGCAACATTAAAGCTTTCAGTGCTTTCAGTATCGTGAATTTTAAGAGAAACATCTTTTAAAAGCTCTTTATACAGTCTTTCCCTTAATTGTCTTGATGTTACAAATTTACCTTCTTTACCAGCAAAAGGGCTATCGTTAACACTAAATGTCATTTCAACAGTAGGTAAAGACACATTAACAAACTCTATAGGATCAATATTATCGATATTACAAACAGTATCACCTATAGTGATTTTTTCAATACCAGAAAAACAAATTATATCTCCAAAATTACATTCTTCAACTTGCACTTTATTTAGACCTTGAAATGTATATAAAGTATTAATTTTACCGTTATAATTTTCATTTGTTTCGTAATTACATACAGTTACTGGCATATTTTGCAAAATCCTACCTTTAGAAATTTTACCAATAGCGATTGTACCTACATATTCGCTGTAGTCTATAGCTGAAATTAAAACTTGTAAATTTTCGTTATCATCTTCACCATATGGTGCAGGTATATTTTTTGTAATACAATCAAAAAGTTGTTTCAAATCATCGCTAGG
>JBOFNA010000082.1:0-2204 GCA_051658665.1 Oscillospiraceae bacterium | reverse complement strand
AGGCTCAGTTTCTTCTGTCTTTGTATCTTCTGTTTTAGGCTCAGTTTCTTCTGACTTTATATCTTCTGCTTTAGGCTCAGTTTCTTCTGACTTTATATCTTCTGCTTTAGGCTCAGTTTCTTCTGACTTTATATCTTCTGTTTTAGGCTCAGTTTCTTCTGACTTTATATCTTCTGTTTTAGGCTCAGTTTCTTCTGACTTTATATCTTCTGTTTTAGGCGCAGTTTCTTCTGTCTTTGTATCTTCTGTTTCAAGCTGCTTTTCTTCTGTTTTTATTTTATCTTTTTTACCAAAGATATTAAATACTAGTTTCTTTTTATCTTTTTGCAACTTTTTATCTTTCATAATGTACACAACCCTTTTGTTGATTATTATATTATAATTTCGCCTTTTATAGCACTTTTAACTTTAACAAATCCATCCGAAATACTAAAGAAAAGTGTCCTTCCGTAATTTTTGCCAACATCATGAGAAACTATTGGTATATTTAAAGAATTTAAAACTTTTTTAACAACAATTAAATTTTTTGCACCCATATTACTTACACTGCTTGTGTTTGATAAATTAAACATTTGTGCACCACCTGCAATCTTAGTTGTTATGTTTGCTCTTTTGCATCCCATTTTCTCCATCTTTTGCAACATATCTATAATCGCAGTATCTCCATATTTCATAGTATCCTCTAGAGTTCCATCTGGTCTTTTTGTATGTGCCGGTAATAATATATGTGATAATCCACCTATTTTCAAAAATTTATCATACATACAAATGCCAACACAAGACCCTAATGCATATGTAACTAAAACATCCTGATCTTTACCTATTTTCATATCGGCTATGCCTATTTTTATAATTTCTGACATTATATTAAAATCCTAATTTACTTATTATTTTGTTCAACGACTTTATATCTGGCATTATAAGTGTATTACTATTTATAACTTTATTTTCAATAGTAATTTCATCTTTTATCATGATTATTTTTTCACTTATTTGCTCAAAATATGTAGCAGGTACATTTAACATAGCACCAACCATATCTATACAAACTTCTGGCACAGATATATTTACATTTAACCCTACAAAGTTAGCCATTGTATTTATATATGAAGAAACAACTATATTAGATATTTCTTTTAGTGCTGAAAGCGTCATATCGTCAATATTATTACAATCTTTTATCTCTTTATTTAGCAGTATACTTAAAGACTTATTTGCAAATTCTTTTTCTAATATAAACATCATCATACCATCTAAATCATTTTTCAGAAAAACAACAATACCAATTAACATATTCTCAGGACCACCTAATTTATCAATTGCATCATTGATATTTAAAATATCTACATTTGGTACTTTAATTCCCACTGGCATGTTTAATAAAGACGATAAAGATGTCGCAGCGTTACCAGCTCCTATATTACCTATCTCTTTTATAATTTCTTTTTGTATATCGCTTAATTCTGAAACATTATTTATATTCATATATGCTCCTATCTTAAATTATTAATAACGTCTTCTATTTGATCAGCTGTTTGAACCATTCTAGAATTAAACTGAAATGCCTTTTGAGTTGTTATAACATCTGCCATTTCTTTCGCCATATCTACTGCTGAACCTTCAAGTGCACCTTGTATTAATTCAAAATTACCATTTCCTAAAAATAAACTTGTAGCTTGACCTGATAAATTAGTTTCAATAAATTTATTGCCATCACTTGACATTAACCCATTTGGATTTGAAAAAGCAAATATCCCTAGTCTACCTTTTATATTATCTGTATTTATAAGTCCAGTGTTAGGATTTACATCTAAATCTATTCTATTTCCGTTGCCATCTAAGGCATATTCACCATTAGATGTAACTAAAAAAGCTTCTGTACCTTCTACTGATACACTAAAAGCACCATTTCTTGTGTACTGTCTACCATTTGGACCTTCTGTGGCAAAAAAACCATCACCTACAATTGCAAAGTCCAATACATTTTCAGTTTGGTTTAAAAATCCTTGTTTGTAAATTAAGTTTGTACCTTGTGACCTTACACCATGTCCAACTAAATTATTACCCTCTACCTTTGTATTCATTTCACTGTAAATTAAATCACTAAAAGAAAGATTTAACGGCTTATAACCTATTGTATTAACATTAGCCATGTTATGTGCTAATGTATCCATATTTTGTTGATATGTAAGCATACCAGATAC
>JBOFNA010000081.1:0-1639 GCA_051658665.1 Oscillospiraceae bacterium | reverse complement strand
GCTGTTTCAGACAGAGACTTTATAATAGAAATGTCAAATTGTTTATCTATAATAATGATGCATTTGTCTCGATTTTGTGAAGAAATTATAATGTGGTGTTCTTTTGAGTTTAAATATATAGAGCTTGATGATGGATATTCAACAGGTTCAAGTATCATGCCTCAAAAGAAAAATCCTGATATAGCTGAACTTATACGGGGTAAAACGGGTCGAGTTTATGGAAATTTAATTTCTATTTTAACTGTTATGAAAAGTATACCCCTTGCTTACAATAAAGATATGCAAGAGGATAAAGATGGTATCTTCGATTCTATCGATACTGTAAAGATGTCACTTTTAAACTTTTCACCAATGCTTAAAACAATGACAATTTTAAAAGATAATATGAGAAAAAAAGCTGCTGAAGGTTTCATAAACGCTACAGACTGTGCAGATTATCTAGTCAAAAATGGTGTCCCTTTTAGAAACGCTTACGAAATAACTGGTAAACTTGTTGCTTTATGTATAGATAAAAAAACTACATTAGAAAATTTAGATTTAGAAGAGTATAAAAAGTTTTCAACTTTGTTTGAAGAAGATATTTTTCATTATGTAAATTTAGAAACATGTTTAAACAGTAGAGATGTTTTTTCTGGACCATCAGAAAAAAGTGTTTTAACTCAAATATCCAATGCACAAGAAAAATTAAAACAAATTATATAATTTATATATGGAGGAAATTTATGGAACATTTTGGTTTTTTAAGTTTATTGCCAGCAATTATAGCGATTGCAATTGCTATATACAGCAAAAATGTTGTATTATCCTTATTTATAGGTCTATTTTCTGGTGTTATGATCTTATCTTCTTACAACCCTATCACCTCTATTACAGCATTAATAGGAGATTATTTGTTCGTACAATTAACAGATAGCTACAATGCTGGCGTAATTGTCTTGCTAGTTTTTATTGGCGGATTTATTACATTGATGGAGGTTTCAGGGGGAGCGAATGCATTCGCTAAAAAGATAACTAAATTTATAAATACTAAAACTAAAGCACATTTATCTGCTTGGTTTGGTGGTATTTTAATATTTTTTTCAGATTTAGGAACACCTTTGATTATAGGACCAATTTTTGAACCTATATTTGATAAATTGAAAATATCTAGAGAAAAATTGGCTTGGATTATTGACTCTACCGCATCTCCTGTTGCCGTTTTGGTTCCATTCATTGGTTGGGGTGTATATATAATGGGACTTATCCAAAAAGAGTTTGATACTTTAAACATTATGGAGTCTGATTTTTCAGCATTTATATCCGCAATACCATTTCAAATATATCCAATTTTATGTATATTTATAATTCCTATAATCTCTTTACTAAAATTAGATTTTAGTGAAATGAAAAAGGCAGAAAAAAGAGTAGAAGAAACTGGCAAATTGTACTGGGATACGTCTACACCTGCTAGAAAAAGTGAAAAAATAACAGCTGAAACCGATCATGACAAATCATCTTTGGTTATAGCCCCTTTAATTGTTTTATTTTCAACTTTATTTATTTTACTTGTACCCCACGGTTTTCCTTTTAAAAGAATTGACGGTAGTTTATTTAGAGTAGGTTTAACAACATCTTACTTATTCGCCGCTTTAACATTAAT
>JBOFNA010000080.1:0-22708 GCA_051658665.1 Oscillospiraceae bacterium | reverse complement strand
ATTAAGATTATAGAACATTTGAATTGTTAATGTGAATATTATAAATAAAACCCGCTTAAAGCGGGTTTTATTTATAATATGGTGACCGATAACGGACTTGAACCGCCGACCTATTGCACGTCAAGCAATTGCTCTACCAGCTGAGCTAATCGGTCTTATTTTATATAATTATATAATAATTATTTTTATTTTGCAATACTTTATTATTCTAAAGTAATTTATAAGTTTATTTGGAAAATGTTATTATTTATGTTATAATAAAACAATATATTTTAGTATAGATTGGGGTTTTTATGAGAATTTTAGGTATTGACCCTGGATTTGCGATTGTTGGGTATGGTATTTGCGATTATGATAACGTGAATTTTAAGGTTATTAGTTATGGAGCCATTACTACAGACTCATCTTTGAAGTTTGTAGATAGGCTTGAAATTATATATAATGATTTAGATTATTTAATTAAAAAGTATGAACCAACTGATTTTGCAGTTGAAAAAATATTTTTTAATAATAATCAAAAAACTGTTATAGATGTATCTCAAGCTAGAGGTGTTATTTTGCTAGCAGCAATAAAAAATAAATTACCTGTTTTTGAATATACACCTTTACAGGTTAAACTAGGTGTTGTTGGGTATGGTAAGGCAGAAAAAAAACAGGTTATCGATATGGTTAAAAATATTTTGAAATTAAAAAAAGCTCCGAAACCTGACGATACTGCAGATGCTTTGGCTGTGGCTATTTGTCATGGTAACACTGCTAATTCTGTTAGAAGGTTTTATTAAGAGGATTTATAAATGATTTATTGTATAGAAGGCGAAGTTTTAGAAAAAAAACTAGATTATATAGTGTTAATGGTAAATGGAATAGGCTATAAGATGAATATATCTTTAAATACATATAAGAATGTTGTTTCTGTTGGTGAAGTGCAACAACTGTTTACTTATATGCATGTTAGGGAAGATGCTTTAGAACTTTTTGGGTTTGGTGATAAAAGTGAAGAAGAATGGTTTAGACTTTTAACATCTGTTTCTGGTGTTGGACCTAAAGTTGGTATTGCCATGTTATCAGAATTGACTGTTACGGATATTTTAAATATTATTGCAAATGAGGATTATAAAAGTTTAACTAAATGTCCTGGTGTTGGCTCTAAAACTGCACAACGCATTGTTTTAGAACTTAAAGATAAGGTTAAAAAAATGTCTAATGTTGAAATTGTAGATTTATCTACACAAGTTGGTTATAATAACCATAGTACAAATAACCATAATGATGCATTTTCTGCTCTTATGGCTCTTGGGTATACAAAATCTGAGATATCAAGTGTTATTGTTGATTTTGATACATCTAATTTAGATACTAATGCAATTATAAAACAAGCTTTAAAACTTTTAGCTGGAAAGGTTATGTAAATGGCTTTAAATGAGTTTTCTGTTGACTTTGATGATAGGGTAGTTGCACCTCAAGAAATTAACTCTGATTTTTTGAGCGAAAATGAAAATAAATTAAGACCAAAGTCTTTAGACGAGTATATAGGTCAAGAAGATGTTAAAGAAAACCTTAAAATATATATAGAAGCTGCGAAACTAAGAGGAGAGCCTTTAGACCATTTACTTTTATATGGACCACCTGGCTTGGGGAAGACAACATTAGCTACCATCATTGCTCATGAAATGAACGTTAACATTAGAATTACGTCGGGACCCGCTATTGAAAAACCTGGTGATTTAGCAGCTTTACTTACAAATTTAAATGAAAATGATATATTATTTATTGATGAAATCCATAGATTATCTAGAACTGTTGAAGAAGTGTTGTATCCAGCGCTGGAAGATTTTGTTTTAGATATTATTATCGGAAAAGGACCATCTGCTAGGTCTATACGTATTGATTTACCTAAATTTACTTTAATTGGTGCGACCACTAGGTCTGGACAATTATCATCTCCTTTAAGAGATAGGTTTGGAGTTCTTTTAAAATTAAATTTATATAAACCTATTGAGCTAAGTTCTATAATAAAAAGAAGTAGTGATATTTTAGATATAAAATGTGATGAAAAGGGTGCATTTCAGTTGGCCAAACGCTCTAGGGGTACACCTAGGATTGCCAATAGAATTTTAAAAAGGTCAAGGGATTTTGCTCAAATTATTGGAAATGGTCTTATAGACGAAGACCTTGCAGACGTTGCTCTTTGTAAGATGGGTATTGATGAG
Source organism: Oscillospiraceae bacterium (assembly GCA_051658665.1). Classification (GTDB taxonomy): domain Bacteria; phylum Bacillota; class Clostridia; order Oscillospirales; family Ruminococcaceae; genus JBOFNA01. Next base: position 20,498 of record JBOFNA010000080.1, on the reverse strand, counting down.
TTAGGTTTAGATGCGACAGATAGAAGGCTTTTAGAGATAATTGTTAAAAATTATGGAGGCGGACCTGTTGGTATTGAAACTATTGCTGCTGCTATGGGTGAAGAGGCGGTAACTTTAGAGGATGTTTGTGAGCCTTATTTAATGCAAGTTGGGTTTTTAGCGAGGACACCTAGAGGCAGATGTGTAACTAAATTAGGCTATCAGCATCTTGGAGTCGAAAAAATTAATGAAGACTCAATACAACAAAAATTTGATTAGGAGATTTTTATGGGTAAATATTTTGGAACAGATGGAATTAGAGGTATAGCTAATGTTGACTTAACTTTAGATTTAGCATTTAAAGTGGGTGACGGGTTGGCGTATATACTTAAAAAACAAAATAAAAAACCATTAGTTTTAATAGGTAAAGACACTAGAGTGTCTTGTGGCCTTTTGGAGAGTGGGCTTGTTTCTGCTCTAACATCTTCAGGTATTGATGTTTTATCTTTGGGAGTTGTACCTACACCTTGTGTTTCTTTTCTTATAAAACATTATAATGCTGATGCAGGTATTATGATATCTGCTTCTCATAACTCTTTTGAATATAATGGTATTAAAATTTTTAATAAAGATGGCTTTAAATTAGATGATAATTTAGAAAATGAAATTGAAAATTTAATAGATACTCCAATTGAAAAAGAAGTTTTAATAAATGGTGATATTGGTTCTGTTTGTTATGACTTAAACTCTTTAAATAAATATACAGATTATATTAAAAAATCTGTCTCAAATAAAAAAAATAAATTTACAATTGCTGTTGATTGCTCAAATGGTAGTAGCACAACAACGGCGTTTGATATTTTTGATGATATATGTGAAAGAGTTATATATATTAATAATGATCCAAATGGTGTCAATATAAATTTAAATTGTGGATCAACTCATTTAGATAGCCTTAGAGATGTTGTTTTGAAAAATAATTGCGATTTAGGGGTTGCTTTTGATGGAGACGCTGATAGATGTCTTTGTTTAGATGAAAAAGGCAAACTTATAGATGGCGACCAAATTATGGCTGTTTTGTCTAGATATTTGAAGAATGAAAATAGTCTTAAGGATGATACCTGTGTTATTACGGTTATGACTAATATGGGGTTTCATACTTTTTGTAAAGAAAATGATATTAAAACAATTGAAACAAAGGTTGGAGATAGGTTTGTTTTAGAAGAAATGTTAAAGGGTGATTTCAATATAGGTGGTGAGCAATCTGGGCATATCATACTTAGAGACTTTATGTCAACTGGTGATGGTCAACTTGCTGCTTTAATGTTTTTGAAGGTATTATTTGAAAGTGGTCAAAAAGCTAGTGAACTTAAAGGCTGTATGTCGATTTACCCTCAAGTTTTATATAACATTAAAGTTAATAATGATAAAAAGAATATGATAATAAATGATTTTGAAATAATGGATATAATAAAAAAATGGGAAGATAAACTTAAAAATAACGGAAGAATTTTAGTTAGAGCTTCTGGTACTGAACCACTTATAAGAGTTATGGTTGAGGGTGTAGATAATGATGTCATAAAAATTTGTGCTGATGAAGTATCTTCTGCTATAAAAGCGAGGTTAATTTAGTGAGGGTTTCTGATAATTGGGTGGACTATGAAGTTATTGATACATCTTCAGGTGAAAAATTAGAGCGTTGGAAAAATGTTGTTTTGGTTAGACCAGACCCTCAAATAATTTGGAAAACTGATAAAAAAAATGATTTATGGGAAAATGCTCATGCTTATTATAGAAGAGCATCTGATGGTGGCGGAAAGTGGAAATATAATAAACCATTTAAAGAATCTTGGGTTATAAATTATAATGACCTTTCTTTTAAAATTAAACCAACTGGATTTAAACATACTGGATTGTTTCCTGAACAGTCAGTAAATTGGGATTTTTTCATACAAAAAATAAATAAACAAGATAGACAAATTAAAGTGCTTAATCTTTTTGCTTACACAGGTGGGGCTACTTTAGCTTGCTTAAGTGCTGGAGCATCTGTATGCCATGTTGATGCATCAAAAGGGATGGTAAACTGGGCAAAAGAAAATGCTTTATTATCAGGACTTACTAATAAAGATGTAAGATGGATTGTTGATGATTGTCAAAAATTTATTCAAAGAGAGATTAAACGTGGAAATAAATATGATGCTATTATTATGGACCCTCCATCTTATGGTAGAGGTCCAAATGGAGAAGTTTGGCGGTTAGAAGATAATGTTTACGATTTAATTAAAATGGCTGTCAGCTTATTGTCTTATAACCCATTGTTTTTTGCTGTTAACTCCTATACTACTGGTTTATCTTCATCTGTTATGGATTATATTTTGAAATCGTTGATAAAAGGCGGGTCGATATTATCTGGTGAAATAGGTTTGAAAGTTAAAGATAGTGGGATGGTTTTACCTTGCGGAAATACTTCTATTTGGCAAAGCCTTTAAAATTTTAAGGAGTTTTTATGGATAGTTTGAATAAAGATATTTATGTTGATAATATATCTTTTGGGTATGAAGATTTTGAGGATAATAAACATAAATTTATTTTAGATAATTTGACTGTAAATATTAAACAAGGTGAATTTGTTGCGATTTTAGGTCATAATGGTTGTGGTAAGAGTACGTTAGCTAAACATTTTAATGCTATACATATACCGAATTTAGGGAATGTTTATGTATCTGGTATTAATACAAAAAATGAAAATGACATTTATGAAATAAAGCAAAATGTAGGTATGGTTTTTCAAAATCCTGACAATCAAATTGTTGCAACTGTGGTTGAGGAAGATGTTGCTTTTGCTCTTGAAAACCTAGGTATTGAACCTTGTATTATACGACAAGAAATAGATATAGCTATGAAAAAAACTGGAGTTTTTGATTTGAAGGATAAGTCAGCGCACCAATTATCAGGTGGTCAAAAACAAAGAGTTGCAATAGCTGGTGTAATAGCAATGAAACCAAGTTTTATAGTTTTAGATGAACCAACTGCTATGCTTGACCCAAAGGGTAGAAAAGAAGTTTTAAAGACTATCAAAGAGTTGAATATTGATTATAACATTACTGTTGTTTTGATTACACATTATATGGAAGAGGCCTCTAAAGCTGACAGAGTTATCGTTATGGATGATGGCCAAATTATTATGGATGATTTACCAACTGTTGTTTTTTCACAAGTTGATAGGCTTAAACAAATTGGACTTGATATACCACAAGTTACTGAACTTATTTACGAATTAAATAAAGATGGGTATAATTTACCTCAAGATATAATAAATGAAAAGGATTGCGCAGATGCTATTTTAGCTTTGTTAAAAGGTTAACTCTATGATAAAAATTGAAAATTTAACTCACATTTATAATAAAGGATTGCCTAGTGAAAAGGTAGCCATTAAAAATATCAATTTAACTATTAATAAGGGTGAAACCATTGGTATTATTGGTCATACAGGGTCTGGAAAATCTACTTTAGTCCAACATTTAAATGGCCTTATTAAGCCAACACAAGGTACTGTTTTTATTGATGACGAAGATATTTATGCTAATAAGAAAAAAATTAAAAGCATAAGATTTAAAGTGGGTCTTGTTTTTCAGTATCCTGAGTATCAATTGTTTGAAGAAAATATTTTTAAAGATATAGCATTTGGTCCTAAAAACATGGGTTTAGATAGCGAAGAAATTAAAAATCGTGTTATCGAAGCCATTAAATTTTGTGGTATTAACCCAGATTATTTGGACAAGTCACCATTTGAGTTATCTGGGGGTCAAAAAAGAAGAGTTGCGATAGCGGGTGTTTTAGCTATGCAACCACAAGTGCTAGTTTTAGATGAGCCTGCTGCTGGACTTGACCCTAGAGGTAGAAAAACAATTTTATCACAAATAAAAAAATATCAACGTGAAAAAAATGCAACGGTAATTTTGGTTTCTCACAGTATGGAAGATATTGCAACTTATGCTGATAGGGTTATTGTTATGGATAACGGTGAAGTTTTTTGTGTCGATACTATGGCTAATGTATTTAAGAAACATCAAGACCTTGTTAAGATTGGCCTTGATATACCTCAAATTACTAGTTTAATGTCAATGATAAAACTTAATTTACCTACTATAAATGATAATGTTTACACAGTTAATGATGCTAAAAAAGAAATTTTAAGATTTTTAAAAAGAGGTCAATATGATTAGAGATATAACTATTGGTCAGTACTTTAATGGAAATAGTTTTGTACATAGGCTAGACAGTCGTATGAAGATTATTTTAATGACAATATATATTATTATGGTTTTTTCTATTAACAATTTGCAAGGTTTAATTATACCTATAGTTTTTATTGCTGTATGTTATTTTGTTTCTAAAATACCTATAAAGATGATTTTAAGAAGTATAAAACCTATGATTCCTATTATTGCATTTACAGGTATCATTAATATGTTTTTTATATCTGGGGATGTTTTGTATAGTTTTTGGATTTTTAATATAACCAGACAAGGTATTATATTTTCTATCTTTATGGTAATACGTATTATAACTTTAGTGATTGGGACATCTTTACTTACTTATACTACATCACCAATTGAGTTAACAGATGCTATTGAAAGGTTGTTTAAACCTTTAAATAAAATTAAAGTTCCTGTACATGAGTTAGCTATGATGATGACTATTGCACTTAGGTTTATACCTACTTTAATCGAAGAAACAGATAAAATTATGTCCGCACAAAAAGCAAGAGGTGCAGACCTTGAAAGTGGTAATATTATAGATAAAGTAAAGGCTATGATACCTATTTTAATACCTTTATTTATATCTTCTTTTAGACGTGCTGATGAGCTTGCTTTAGCAATGGATTGCAGGTGTTATAGAGGCGGAGAAGGTAGGACAAGAATGAAGCAAATGAAAATTACTAAAAATGATTTTATAGCTTTATTTATTGTTATTTGTTGTCTTACTTTAGCTATTTATTTAAATTTTATTTATACGGCGGTATTCTAGTGAGAAATATTTTAGTTGAAATTATGTATAATGGTACAAATTACTGCGGGTTTCAAGTACAAGATAATGCCATTTCTATATGCAGTAAGATTCAAGATGCCTTACAAAAACTTTTTTTTGTAAGGTATGATATTAAGGGATGCTCAAGAACAGATAGTCAAGTGCATGCAAATCAGTACTTTTTAACATTTAAAACAGACAGTAATATAAAAGATACTAATATAAAAAGAGCTTTGAATACGTACTTACCTAAAGATATTACAATTATAAATTGTAGAGATGTATCTTTGGACTTTCACCCTAGGTATAATGCTATTAAAAAGCAGTATATTTATAAAATTTATAATACAGATTTTGAAAACCCATTTTTAGTTGATTTTGCTTATCATTATAGAAAGCCTATTGATGTTGACATTATTAATAATTATTGTGAAAAATTAATCGGTGTTCACGATTTTGCAGGTTTTTCAAAAAAAAGCTATGAAATCAAAGATACGGTTAGAGAAATTTTCGATTGCAAATTTTATTTAGATGAAGGCTTTAATTATATTTTTAGTATTACGGGTAACAAATTTTTGCATAATATGGTGAGGATTATTGTTGGGACTGCTTTATCTGTAAATGAGGGTAAAATTATATTGTCAGATATTGATGATATTTTTATTGTGAAAGATAGGACAAAAGCTGGTAACACAATGCCATCTAATGGCCTTTATTTAAATAAAGTGGAGTATTAGTATGATTAATAATGATAGCAATAAAAGAATATCTGATATTGAGTCTGCGAGAATTAAGAAAAAACAAATTTATAAAAAAAAGAAAAAAGAAAGATACAGACAAATTGTTTTTTTTATAATTTTGTTTTTAATATTAAATAGTATTATAAAACCTATAAATATATTGAAGATGTCTTACAATAGATTGGATAATTTAATTAACAAACAAACATTTCCTGTAAATACAAATTCAGATTTAAATAATTATATATATAAATCTGGTGATGATGGATTTGTAATTACTGATACATCTTACTTTTTTATTAATAAAGGTGGCAATATTTACAATAGAGGAAGACATAATTTTTCAGCACCTTTGTATTCTATGAATGATGATAATATTGCTATATATCAACAAAACAGCAATGTTTATTATACTGGTAACAAATATCAAGATATTCAAAAGCATGAAATAAAACAAAGTATTTTAAATGCAGATGTTGCAAAAGATGGCAAGGTAGCTGTAGTTGCTGAGTCTGACAGGTATTTAAGTGAAGTTATTGTTTTTGATGGTGATAAAGAAATTTATAGGTGGTCTAATGCTAATGAGTATATAACATCTATAAAATTTAGTGAAAACTCTAAAAAAATTTATGTTACTTGTTTGTATACAAATAATGGAATTTTATCTACTGCTTTTTATACTTTAGATTTTAATAAAACACAAGAAACTTTAAAAGTGAATTTAGAAAACTTTTTTGTTGTAGATTTTGTTTTTGATAAAGACAGCATTATACTTGTTGGTCATAATGAGATTGTTAAAATAAATAAAAATGGTGAGGTTGACAAAAAAACATCATACGATAACAAACTTTTATACAGTCATGGATTTATAGATAATAATATTGTTGTTTTTTTGTCAAATGGTGAAAATTCAGGAAGTTTTTCTATTATTATTTTTGATGAAGATTTAAATAAATTTTCTGATTTTTCTTATAACGATTATATAGATAGAATTTATCTTGATAAAACTGGTGTATATTTATCTAAAGATAATAATATATTTAGGTATGACTTAAAAGGAAATTTTATAAATAGCATCTTTGTGGATTTTTACTTTTCTGACTTCATTGTAATAAAAGGAAATGCTTTTTGTATTGCCAATAATTATGTAGGTAAGATAAGTGTAAATAAATAGTTTTGTTTTTTAAAAAGATGTGTTAAAATGTTAAATGAAGGAGTTTTTATGAACATAGTTTTAGATTTAGCAATAATTTTAATTATTGTTTGGGGTATATATACTGGCTATAGAGATGGTTTTGTGAAAACACTATCGAAGATTGTTATTACATTTGGCTGTTTTTTTATAGCTATTAAGATTGCAGATGCTTTAGCTAATGTAATTTTAATTAATATTGTTGAACCTTATATATTAAAAGAACTGAGTAAACACGGTATTGTTTCCGATAATTTAGGTGATGTTTCTCAAGTTCTTAATAATTTACCTGATTTTTTAAAAGGCATTTTCAATGTCTTAGGATTTGATTTAAATGCGGCATTTAATGATACTTATAATAATTTACAAATTTACTTACATAATATTATTAGTGTTATTTTAACATTGGTTGTTTTTGCTATAGTCAAACCAATAGCTTTATTTATTGTGAAAAAGTTTGATATTTTTAATAAAATTTATTTAGTTGGTGGAATTAATAAAGTTTTAGGTGGAGTTATAGGTACTGCACTTAGTTTCATAGATTGTATATTTTTATCTTATGCCATTAGATTAATTCTAACATTTAGTCAAAATGAACTTGGATTTTTAAATATATCTATTATAGAAAGTTCTAAAATTTTTAAATTTATTTACGATATAAACTTATTTAGTTAACTTTTAAGTGTTATTATTTTTATAGTGTAATTTTTGAGAATGTACTGATATTATTAATTATTGTTTTAAACTGAGGAGATATATAGATGATTTGTACAAGATGCAAAAAGAGAATGGCAGTTGTATTTATGTCAAAAAATGATGGAGATTCTACAGTAAGTGAAGGTTACTGTTTTACTTGTGCTAGAGATTTAGGTATTAAACCTGTCAACGATTTAATTAGCCAAATGGGCATATCTGAAGAAGAAATAGACGCTATGAGTGAACAAATTGTTGAAATGGGACCAGATGGCGTAGATGACCTTGTAAAAGGTGGTTCAGCGACATTTCCTTTTATGAATATGTTTTCGTCTAGCAATGAAACTGATGACCCATCAATAAAAACAAAAAGTAAACCAAAAGAAAATATAGATAAAAAGAGAAAATATTTATCAGCTTATTGTGAAAATTTAACTAAGAAAGCTTATGATGGCTTTTTAGATAATATAGTTGGCAGAAATAATGAAATTTATAGAGTTATACAAATTTTGTCTAGAAGAACTAAAAATAATCCTTGTTTAATTGGAGAACCTGGAGTTGGTAAAACTGCTATTGCTGAGGGTATTGCACAACGTATTGTTGCTAATGATGTTCCGTCTAAATTGGCTGATAAAGAAATATATTTGTTGGACTTAACTGCTTTAGTTGCCGGAACACAATTTAGAGGTCAATTTGAGGGTCGTATAAAGGGGCTTGTTGAAGAAGTTAAAAGAGAAGGTAACATTATATTATTTATTGATGAAGTCCATAACCTTGTAGGTGCTGGAGACTCTGAAGGGTCTATGAATGCTGCGAACATTTTAAAGCCTGCATTATCACGTGGTGAGATTCAAGTTATTGGTGCTACAACTTTTAAAGAATATAGGAAATATATTGAAAAAGATAGTGCTTTAGAAAGACGTTTTCAGCCTGTTAGAGTAAATGAACCAACCGTTAAAGAAACAATAGATGTTATTATGGGTATAAAGCATTATTATGAAGCTTATCATAATGTTAAGATACCTAATGACATTGTAGTAGCTACTGTTAATATGTCTGAAAAATATATTACAGATAGATTTTTACCAGATAAGGCTATTGACCTAATGGATGAAGCTTGTTCTTGTACTGCTTTAGAAAACAAGGATTTATCTAATTATGAAAAGCTTATGAAAAAATTGACTGGGTTTGAAAAAGTTAAAATTGACCTTGAAGTTAAGACAGATGTTAACTATGAACAATTAGCCAAAACTAATGCAGAAATAATATCTTTAAAAGAACAAATAAAAGTACTTGAACCTATTGTTGCTAATATTAAGGTAACTTATGATAATCTAACTAAAGTAATTGAAATTTGGACAGGTATACCAGCTAGTAAGATTAAAGAAAGTGAAATCCAAAAAGTTTCAAATTTATATGATGAAATATCTAAAAAAATTGTTGGGCAAGATGACCCAGTAAAGCAAATTGTAAATGCTATTAAAAGAAGTCGAGTTCAATTAACTAATATTAAACGTCCTGCATCTTTTGTTTTTGTAGGTCCAACTGGCGTAGGCAAAACAGAACTTGTTAAGGTTATTGCTAATCATTTGTTTGATGGTGTAGACCCTTTAATTAGGCTAGATATGTCTGAATATATGGAGAAGCACTCTGCATCTAAAATTATTGGCTCACCTCCTGGTTATTTAGGCTATGATGATGCGGGTCAATTAACTGAAAAGGTTAGAAGACAGCCTTACTCAATAATTTTGTTTGATGAAATTGAAAAGGCACATCCAGATGTCATGAACATATTATTACAAGTTTTGGATGAAGGTAAGATTACAGATTCTCATGGTAGGGTTATTAATTTTTCAAATACTATTATTGTAATGACATCAAATGCTGGCTCAAACTTAAAGGTTGATTCTGTTGGTTTTAATAAAACTAAAAGCAATGTGTCTAAAGAAAATGCGATGAAGGGACTTAAAGAGTTTTTAAGACCAGAATTTTTAAGTCGTGTCGATGAAGTAATTGTATTTAACAGCTTAGAGCAGAGCGATTATTCTAAAATAACAGATATTTTATTAGGAGAATTAAAAGAATCTATTAAAAATCGTGGTATAGCGTTTAATTATACTGGAGATGTCAAAGACTTTATATCAAAGATAGCTATTAAAAATAAATCTGGAGCTAGGGATATAAGGAAAGAAATAAGACGTCAAGTTGAAGATAGAGTTGCTAATATTTTAATTGATAATTTCGAAAATGAGCCAACTATTATTGATATATCAGTTAAAGATAATGTTTTAGATATTAATTTTATGTAGTTTTTTTATAAAATAAATGCAGCATATTTTGCTGCATTTATTTTCATTTTATCTTTATATATAATATATTTATTTTTTCTGGTTTTAAAACTTTTGTTTTATTGCTTTAAATTTCTAACATTTTATAAAAAACTATTGACAATAATTTTTCGTTATGTTAGAATATCTTTGTTCCTGTAAAGTGTGCGGGTGTAGTTCAATGGTAGAACTCCAGCCTTCCAAGCTGGTCGCGTGGGTTCGATTCCCATCACCCGCTCCATTTATAAAAGCATACTTTATAGGTTTTATATGTGCCTGTAGCTCAGTTGGATAGAGCAACTGCCTTCTAAGCAGTAGGTCGGGAGTTCGAATCTCTCCAGGCACACCATTTTATTTTGGTGGGTATAGCTCAGTCGGTTAGAGCGCCAGGTTGTGGTTCTGGAGGCCGTGAGTTCAATTCTCATTACCCACCCCAAATAAAATATATATTGGGGTATCGCCAAGCGGTAAGGCACAGGACTTTGACTCCTGCATTCCGATAGTTCGAATCTATCTACCCCAGCCAGAGATAATATAAATAGCAACCTAAAACATATAGGTTTATAAATTTTAGGTTGCCATCTATTTAATAATTATCTTGTTAAAGTTTTTTTTGTGTTTAGGTGGTAGCTAAAAAAACTACACATTGCTATAAAAGCAACCCCTCGTTGTACTTCTATGGGGGCGAATAAGGTTCTCAAGTATCTACTGTGTTAAATAACTTTGCACAATAAAGGCAAGTTGCACAGTAACGTCACCTAATTACACTATTAAGTATCAACTCACTTTTATAAGTAAGTGGACTTTAATATTTTTACTGTTAATAAAAATGTTAAACTTGACTTATTTGTCAATGTGCTGCTTTACCACCACTAGCACTAGTGGTTACACTAAAATAGTGGGGAAGATAAAATATTACCACTTTGGAAATATATAAGACTATTAACCTTATAATTTCCGTATTAAAAAAGTAAATGAGCTTCTCAGAAAAATCAGACTAAATGATTGTTTTCTAAAAAGCTCTTGAAAATTTATCGTTAAAGTGCTATAACGGCACTGAAAAGGCTCACAAAAGTTCTTTAAATGGGTTTGCATTTAGAGGATAGTTCCGTTAGTTTATTTTTGAGATAAACTAACGGTTGTGGGTTTTATTTTAGTTGTATTAACTAATATTAATACAAATGATAAAAAATGTCAATACATTTGTTATATAAATTTTAAAGTTATAAAGATAGACTATTAAATGTTTGTATCATCTACATTTTAATAAGCTATCTTTTATTTTTTTATAATACAATACTTACCACAATGTATTTTATAACTTAGTTTTCATTTCTTTTCTGAAAAATGTCTGCAGTATCATTTATATAATTAATCATAAAATGTCTAATAACACTTGAAGCATTTGCTTTTCTGTAATTACAAGCACTTTGAAATTCAGTTTTTAGAGCTTGTTGTAATTTAATAGTTATCAATTTATCTACTGGTAGGGTTAACTTTGTGTATTCAAATTTTTTCATATTTTTCTTCTTTCTTGTTCTATAATATTTGATAAATCTGTTTTTTTAACTTTATTTTGTTATGTTTTCTACTTTTATTTACTATTTTATACTTATTTATTTACTATTTTATACTTATTTATTTATAATTTCAATAAAAATGTACCAATAAATTACAAAAATTTACTGTTATGTTTAAAATATAGATTATTTTATGCTAAAACTCCTGTTTAATCATAGATATTTAAAACTCCTATATAACTATAGTTTATAAGTAACTATTGTTATTATTTATATTATTATTTTTAAAGGATATAGTATTTAAGTGGGTAATATATAGTACCTTAATTTTTTAAGTACCCCCTTATAAAAAAATAATATAACTAGGGATATATTTAGTTATATAAAAATTAATTTTTAATATTAAATATTTATTATATTTTAATTTTTTAAATATTTTTATTTTCTTTATTTTAAATTCTACTTTTTTAGTTTTTAATATTTCTAATACTATATACATATTTGTAGCATATGAAGTATCATTTTTAATTTTATTAACCTTATTAATTAAATTGTTATTTACTAAGTCTTTAATTGCATTAACTACTGACACTTGACTTATATTAGTATTTCTACTAATTTTAGATAAAGATGGAAATGCAGAATTTTTACTAATATAGTTATTTGAACATCTCAGTATATATAAATACGTGACCATACTGGTTTTTTTTAAGTTTAAAGAAGAAAACAAACGTCTATTAACAATAAAAAAGCCTTTGTCTAATAATAAAAGCTGTGGATTAATAGTATAACTATTGGTGGTGCGTTTTTTATTTTTGTAATTAGATTTAATTTTAATAAACCCTTTTTCTTTTAAGCTCCTTAATATTTTAGAAACACTATTTGTAGTACTATACCCTAATTTTTCAGCAATTTTTGACTGTTTGACAATTACAATATTATCTTTAAAAGCTATACTAATTAAGTAAGTTAATATTAATATTTCTCTGTAATTTAAGCTTAAAGAAAAAATATTATTTGGTATTTTAAAATAATTTTTCATTTGTTTTCTCCTTTCTTAATTTTATAATTATTTTTCCATATCATAACATCTAGTTTTTGTATGAGTATTTTTTTCTGTATTTTTATTTTCGTTTAATATATCTTTTGCTTTTTCTATTTTATTATCTATACTGGGTATTTTATGTATTAATTCTTCGTTCCAATCTTTATAGTTAGGTGGTAAAAATTCTGTTTTTGTTATATTGCAATCTTTTAATAAGTCCTTAATTTTTTGTGTAGCTAATCTACCTGAAGTGTCGTTGTCTAAAGCTAAAATCAATTTATTTATATTTGGCTTACTTTCTATATGATATTTTACACTATTAATTTTACTTACTCCGCTTAATGCCAAGAAGTTATAATTTTCAATGTTTTTATTTTCATTTATTAACAATGTCATAATAGACATACTATCAATTACACTTTCTGTAACAATAAGGGTAGAAGCGTTATTGTCAATAAAAAAACAGTGATTATAATCACTGTTTTTAATATCTCCTATAAATTTATATTTGTTATTACTACCTCTTGTACAGGCGAATTTTACTTTTTTATTTTTATCATAACTAACAAATACACAATTTTTGTTAACATCTTGATAAAGGTTTCTATTTTTAATAAGGTTACTAACAACCCATTTATCTATACATCTACTACTTACTAAATAGGCATATATATTTTTTATATTAATATCTTTTTTTGGCAATATAATTTTTTCTTTTAACTTATCATTTTGTTTTTTTGGGATTGTTTCTTTAAAAATAGTTTTATTGATATAGTTATTATCTATTAAAGCAAAACTTTTTAAATCATTAATACATTGAGATATACTCATATTTGTAAATTCTTGAGCAAAATCTATAATATCTCCATTGACTCCATTAGAATACCTATTAAATTTATTCTTATCTTTATCAATCATTACACTGTCATGTTCTTTTAAAGATATATATTTACCTTTATCTACTAATGTAAAACCTAAATAATTAGCATATGTTTCAATAGGAATATTTTTAATTAATTGAATTTCTTTTTTCCCTTTTTCTACGTAATTCATAAGTCCTCCCTAATATTTTTATTATTTTCCTTATCTTCAAAAAAACAATTTATTGTTGCGGTTGCTTTATTTAATTTATTTATTTCTGTATTATTAGTTTTTATTTGGTCATTTAAATTATCAATTTTTTTAGTTTGTTGTTTTACTAAACACAAAACTTTAGTATAATCTACATTACTACTTATCTCCAATTTATCTAGTTGATCTAAAGCATAATTTAACTTTTCATTATCATTTATAGATAAACCATCTTTTTTTTCTATTTCTTGACAAACTTTTAAAAGTTTAGCAACCTTTGAATACTCATTACATTTAATTTGTGTAATTTTTATTGTTTCTTTAATATCTTTATTTTGATTTATAAAGCTTTCAATTTTTATATTAATGTCTTTAATATTAGAAATTTTATTTTCAGATAAAATAAAAAGGGCAGTTGCTAACTCTTTTGTGTTTTCTTTTTTTAATTCTTTATTTTCGAAAAATTCTTGTTTTTTTAAATATTCTTTTTCAATTTCTGATAAATTTTTCTCTGATAAATTTTTCTCTATTTGTTTTTCAACTAAAAAATATTTATCTATTGTATCTCCTGAAATTCTTTTTATAATTTCACCTTTTTTATTTACCAAAGTATAATTTTTATCTTTTATAATATCAATTTTCAAAGTAGTTTTATTAAATATCCATTGACTATGTTCTTTTGGAACACAAATCAAATTTTCATTTTTTGGCAATTTAATAAAATAAAATATTTCATTTTCTTTATAAATTAAAATTTTATTAACTTTAATTTCTTTTAAAACATTATTTTTAATTTGTTGTAAAATATTTTTTTTATCATAAATTTCATTTAATGTTTTACCTCTAATAAAACGTTGTTGTTGTGGCATTAAAAAAGCAATATGTTTACCATCTTTTACAGTTACATTGTTTTCATTTAATCCTTTTATAAATTCGTCGTAACTTTTAGAGTTTGTAATAACTTCGTCTAAAATGTTTTCAAGTTTTGCTTTCCAACTTAAACCTTTTTTACGTTGTAAAAGTTCATACTGTGATTTACCTTTAACTTTTGGATTTTCAATAACATATAAATTATTTTCTTTACAAAGCTTGTCTGATATATTTCTCATTTTTTTAACAGTTTTATACGGTGCTGTATAAAATTTTTTATAATCATAAAAGGAAATTGCATTAAAAATAATATGATTATGTAGGTGTCCTTTATCAATATGAGTAGCAATTACATATTCGTATTTTCCTTGTAAAAATTCGTTAGCAAACTTTATACCTAACTCATGTGCTTTACTAGGCATGAGATTATCTTCTGGTGAAAAACTTTGAACAATATGATAAGCTAAATTATTTTCACCACCAGTTTTATCATAATTTCCTCGTACATCTTTAGCTAATTGTGATGTCATTTCAAACTCAATATGAGCAGTATGTGGGTCAACATTATAACCACTTATATATAATTCTGAATCTGTTTTTTCATGATTCTCTATATAGCAAATTGCTTTACTTAAAGTTGTTTTAATTGGTATAATTTTTGTTACTGCCACAAAATCTCCTTTAAATTTCTTCTTTAATTAATTTTACTAAACGTTCAGAAATTATTTTTTTTATTTTTAAAAAATCTTTTTGTAAATTGGAAAAATCATCTTTACATACACTATTAGTTATGTTAGCTTTTTTTGCAATTTGGTTTATATTTCTTCCTATATGAGATAGGTGATTGCATAATATTTTTAGTTCTGAAAAATCTCTTTTTATTATATATCCATTAATTAAAATTTTTCGAGAATAGAGGGAGAAATTATTTATATTTGCTAATTTCATCTTTTCTTTTATGATTTTTTTTTCGTTTTCTGATATATAAAAGTTTACTTTAATATTTCTTTCTCGATTCGCCATTTTTCTTTCTCGAGGGATAGCAAGCATTGTAAGTGTACATACACTTACAAAAAAACAAATAAAATCACCTTAGTGATTTTTGTTTTTTCTTGTTGGTGCTACGCCCCAAACCCCTTGCTTTTTTATTTTATTTTTCTTTAAATTTTTTCAAAAGTTCTTTAAGTTCATAAATAGGAATATTTACTTCTTCTAATATTTTTTGAAACTCTATACTTTCAATATCCTTTATTTCATTTTGTAATTTTATTATTTTTTCTTTATACTCTTCTATTTTATTTTGATATAATAAAATTTTATTTTTTCGTATCTCAATTTTACTATTCATCTTTTATTTCTCCTTAAAAAAATAATCAATTGGATTTACTCTTAAATTATTTTTAAAATATTCTAAATGCAAATGACTTCCTGTAGACATACCGGTACTACCGACATAAGCAATAATATCTCCATGTTTAATTCGCTGATTTATTTTAACTTCAACTTTACTACAATGAGCATATAACGTTTTATTTTTTCCGTTTTCTACTATAAAATAATTTCCATAACCATTTTCATCATATCCAACATAACTAACCACTCCATCCATTACAGCATTAATTGGTGTATCTAATTCTTTAGGTATATCAATTCCTGTATGCATTTCTTTTTCACCACTTAACGGATTAATTCTATATCCATATCTTGAAGATATATATTTTTTTATATCATATCCTATAAATGGATTTCCAATTTCATCTTTTACTATTATCTCATTATTATTTAATACATCAAAATATTCTGTATCATTTAAAAGCTTGTTTTCAATTATAATATTTTTTATATTTGATACATTAAAATTTATTAATATATCGGTTTCTTGTTTTTCATAAATTAAATTATATATATAATTAATTTCATTTTTAATATTAATATCAAATTCATATACTCCTAATTTCGCCGTTAAATAATTATATATTTTTCTTCCATCTGTTTTGTATATATCTGCAGGTAGTGTTAATATATTATTTTTATATATTAATTTACCATTGTTAATTAAATCTATTGTATAGTCTGTATCTTTCTCTGTGACGTATAAATGAATGTCATTTAATACACCATCATTACCTGTTGTTGATGTTGTTGTTGCAATAAAAACAGATAGAAAACTATTAACTATAGTTATACAAAGTAAAACTAATAATACAACAATAAAGATAATAAACAAACCTTTTATAACTATTGGATTATTTATAATTTTAGAAGTAAAGTTAGATATAAGTTTATATAAACCTTTATTAATTTTATATGTATTTTTCCTTTGTTTTCTCATTTTTTTTTGTCTTTTAGCCAAGCTTAAATAATTTGTTGTTTTATTTAATGTACTTTTAACTTTAATACTTGTACTTACATTATCTTTAATTGTTTTATTAGCTAAACTATCTTGACCGACAAAATATTTCACTTTATTTTCAACATAATTATAACTATTATTTCTCAATGTATTAGATACATATAGTTGTCGTTTTATTACCTTTTCTATAGATTTATTACTTGATTTATTTTTTTTGGATATTTTATCTGTATTTTCCGTAAATGAATTATTTAATTTATCATTTTCATTACTTTTATTTTCGTTATGTGTTTTGTGAAATGTATTATTTTTTATATTGTTTTTATATAATGGTTTTCTTTTAATATTATTAGATACATTGTCGTTAATAATATTAACATCATTAATAATATTTTTATTTTCAATTAAACATTCTTTTACATATGTATCTAAAGTATTTTTAATACTATCTTTACAAAAATTAGACTTATCTATTATGACATCATTAACATTATCATCAATAAATGTTGCAGACTTTAACTCTTTCATAACTAACAAACAACCTTATCTATTTTTTTTGCATCATCTATTTTTGTAGTCATAATATCATAAAATTTAGTATTATTAGGAAATTTATCTACAAATGGTACTATTGCATTACCAGCATAAATAAGTCCTGTACCAACATCTGCATTAGTAATGTAAGATAATTGCTTATCGCTAATGTTAAGTATTTTAGCTAGGCATTCTCTATCTTGTTGAAATTGGTCTAACATTAAAATAAATTCAGAGTTTGCAATCATTAATTTTGCATTTTCTGACGCTAAAACTTCTCCAGCATTTTGAGTAATACCAGTCATAATACCTCCGTATTTTCTAACCATTTTCCATAACTCAGTTAAATAATTTTCAGAATAAACATTTTTAAATAATAAATGAATTTCATCTACATATATCCATGTGTTTTTTTGCTTTTCTCTATTAGATGTAATCTTATTCATAATATGGTCTAATACAACCAATATTCCCAAGGTTTTTAGTTGTTTTCCTAAATCTTTAATATCAAATACAACTAGCCTATTATCTAAATCTATATTTGTTGCATTGGAAAAAACCGACAAGCTACCTTTTACATATAGTTCAAGAGATGATGATATATATGCAGCCTCTTTTTCAGGCTGTTTTTTCAATACATTATAAAAATCTTCTAAAGTTGGTGTTTTGTGTTTTTTAGGGTTATTAAAATAATGTAGATATGTTAATTTACAACAACGGTCTATTACTGTTTTTTCAATTGCAGTTAATCCATTTCTACTACCTACTAAAATTTCGCATAGTGATAATATATATTCAGACTTAAGTAAAAGAGGGTCATCGTCACCTGAGTAATTCATCGTTATATCAAATGGATTAATATGTGTTTTACTTCCTGCAGAAATATTAGCAACTTCACCTCCAAACGCCTTAGCTATTGTGTTATATTCTCTCTCAGGGTCTATTATTATTACATCGTCGCCTGATGACAATAAATAGTTAAATAAAATTTCTCTTTTAGCTGTAAAACTTTTACCTGACCCAGAGCTACCCAATATCCAACCATTGGCATTTTTTAAACTTTTACGGTCTACAAAAATTAAATTATGCGATAGGGGATTTAACCCATAATATAAGCCTGTTTTATGAAAAAGTTCTTGTGTCGTAAATGGTATAAAAATACCAGTAGATGCAGTAGTTAATGTTCTTTGTATTTCTATATGATTTTCTCCCAACAATAAAGATGAGTTTAAAGCTTCTTCCTGCATATAATCAAGGCTTGATATTTTACAATTATTTTTATTAGCTACTCCTTTTATTTTATATATATTATCTCTTAACTCATTTTCTGTTTTTGCTGAGGTGCTAATTAAAATAGTCGCTTTGAACATTCTTTGATTTTTATGTTGTAAATCATCTAGTAATTGTTGTGCCTCATTTAAACTGTACTTAAGCTCATAAGGTATCATGTCAACATCATACCCAGATTTTAAAGCTTTTTGTTGCTCATTAATTTTTTGTTGCTCCATAAAACTTATTTTTCTTTTAACTAAATTAAATGCTTGAGCTTGATCTACACTATTAATATGTAAATTTATACTCATATTAATTGATATATCACTTAATTCTGATATTAATTTATCGTTTAAATCTGGTGGTAAATCTTTAAAAAATAATGTTTGTATAAACCGATTTTCATTAATTTTTATATTTTGTTTATTACTTAAATCAAAACTAGCTGGTGATATGTAATCTTTTGTTTGTAAATTGCTATATAATATATCTCTATAATTAAACTCAAATTTATCCGAAGGATTAAATTCTTCATATATAAGCTCCAGCCTTTCCTTACCAGACATAGATTTAACATCACAACCTAAGTTTTTAAAGTTATTAGTAATGTCTGTTTCAAGCCTTGATAAAATAGGTATAGAATTTTTATAATTTTCTGCTTTAATTGTAAATGTTAAATATTTTTCCCTTGAAATCGAATTTTGACCTTGTAAAGTTTTATCTGTAATAATAGAATTATATTCGTTTCTATATAAATCAAGATTATCTTGCTTTAATTTTAAAACCATATTTTTTTTAAACTCTTCTTCATCTACATTTCTATTTTTAATTGTTAATTGCACATCAATAGATGAGTCAAAATAATTTAAAAACTCGCAATATTTACTAAATGTTGCAATCTGCTCTTCTCTTTGGGCTATTTGATAATTGATATCACTAAATTTTACTGTTTTTGAATATTTATTATTACCTAAATCACAAATACCGTCCTCAAACATATTTTGATATTTAATTGTTTTTTGCGTCGTATCAATTTTTCTTTGCTTTTCTTTTTGCCTTTTTACTTTCTCTTTTTGCGTTTTTGATTGTTTTTTTTGTAATTTTATATCTTTTTTTAATATCTTTTTTTGTTGGTATAAAGTTTTTAATTTCTCTTTCTGGTTTTTGCTTTTCTTTCCCATTATACATTTCCTCTACTTCTTGTATTTCTATTTTAGTTTTATATACTCTTCTTCGTGTTCCAAAAATATGTTTAAATACATATTTAATGTACTTATCAAGATATATCCCATTAATTTTAATAAACCCTAAAGACAATGTTGGCATTACTAATATTATTACTAAATAACTTGATATCTCTATACTTATATCTTTAAATATATAAAATAAACCTCCTCCTAACAATAAAGATATAGTACAACATAATAACTGCCTTACTGATAATCCGAATATTATCTTTTCTTTATACTCTTCTATATCCTTTGGTATCCTAGTTTCTATTGCCATTTTTACCTCCTACATTGCATTACAAATTGATTTACTCCATTTTCCTGTCATAAAAACACAAGTAACTAAAACGCATGCATTACCTAGCATACTTAACATTACACCCATTATATTTCCACTATCAACGCTACCGATTATTCCACTGTTTACCATAATAGGGTATATTGCTATAACAATAAATAAAAGGACGCCCTGAATACATACAGCTGAAAAGTTTTTAAGAAAGTTTTTAGCTATAGATGACATTTCACTATGTGGCAATGTAGCTAATGGTAATGGTGCAATTGCCATATATATAAGTATCTCTATCATTCTTCCTGTCACCATTACTGTAACTACAGCACTTATTCCCATCACTATTACAT
>JBOFNA010000079.1:0-2537 GCA_051658665.1 Oscillospiraceae bacterium | reverse complement strand
AAAAACTCTTTTGTTACATCGTGACCGGATAAAGTTAAAACAGAGGCAAGACAATCACCTAAAGCACCACCTCTAGCATTACCTAAATGCATAGGACCAGTAGGGTTGGCAGAAACGAACTCTACCATAACTTTTTCATTTTGTCCAAAATCACTTTTTCCGTAATTTTCTTTTTCATCTAATATATTTTGTAAAGAATCATAAAACCACTTTTCGTCAACAAAAAAATTTATGAAACCAGGACCTTTAACTTCGCATTTTTTAAAATAACTATTTTCTAAATTTATATTTTCAATAATTGTATTTGCAACTAGTGAAGGTGACATTTTAAAATCTCTAGAATGAACCATTGCAATATTTGTAGCAAAGTCTCCATTTTTTTTATCTGATGGTATTTCTATAACATATTTTTCAATAAGTTCACCACTAAAATCTCCGTTTTTTATAGATGTATTTATAGAATTTTTCAATAAATTATTTAGCTGTTCCTTTGCTAAACTAATCATATTTGACATAAATTTTCCTCGCTTTTAATTATCTAAAATTTTAACGTTTATATTTAAATTTGCTCTACAAAGGTGGACATCATCAACATCTATATCGTAGGATATTTGTAATGATCCACCTTTAGCGTCTAAGTTTTTATTAAGTTCAACAGAAGATATGCCTAAAATCATAAAACCAGCAGGGTTAGGATATTTAGCAATTGTTTTTATTTCAGTATCCATGATTAAAGTAGATTTATATTTACCAAACCTTTTTATAGTTGCCTTTTTATCTTCAATTTTCATCATAGTTGTGTGGTTTTCTAGTCCTGTGGCAGGTGAATCTTTATATGATATATAGTAGTTATCACCTTTTTTATAAAAATCACCATAAGTTTTAATTTCTATTTTATCTGATTTAAAATCAGCTGTTTGTGTAGATTTAATATCTAAAAGAATTTTTTTTTTCAATTTTAAAAACCTCAAACTCCATTAGGTTCATCTTTTAAAACTAAATTATAAGATGTTTCTATTGCTAAATTTATTAAATTATTTATAACTGTCTTGTAACTCATATCTATATCTATAAAAAGTTTAGGGTACATACTTATATCGGTAAAACCAGGCATTGTGTTAACTTCGTTTATATATAATTTATTGGTATCTTTTTCAATAAAAAAATCTACTCTAGTTAGTCCTTTACATTCTAAAACATTATAAGTATTTAAAGCCATGTCTTTAATTTTACAAACCGTTTCATTGTCTATATTGGCGGGTATTACAACCTCACTAGAGCTGTTTATATATTTTGATTCGTAATCGTAAAAACCGTTTTGCACAACAACTTCGCCAACAGATGAGCAAATAGGGTTGCAGTTACCCATTACAGCAACTTCAACTTCTCGTCCGTTTATACCTTCTTCAATTAAAACTTTTTTATCATGGATAAATGCTAGTTGTATAGCGTTTTTCAGTTGATTACAATCAGTAACTCTACTAACACCAACAGAAGATCCAGCATTAGCAGGTTTTACGAAAAGGGGATATTTAAAATTTTCATTTATTAAAGATATTTTTTCATCAACATTTTTAGTTTTACCATTTTCTAAATGGGTCCATTTAGTATGATTAATTTGGTTGTAGTCTAAAATTGTATTTGTTATTACTTTATCCATACAAATAGCAGATGATAAAGTACCACAACCAACAAAAGGTATGCCACTTAACTGTAAAAGACCTTGAATTGTGCCATCTTCAGCATTTTTACCGTGTAAAACAGGAAATATAACATCTATTTTTTCGACGATACAGGTATTGTCTTCTAAAACTTTGACAATACCTTTAGTTATTTTATCAGGGGATATAAAAGCTGGAACACAATCGTTATTTTTAAACCAAGTATTATCTTTGATACCACTTATATCTCCTGGGTAATATAGCCATCTTCCTTTTTTTGTAATACCTACTAATGATATATAGTACTTTTTAGTATCTATATTACTTATTATGCTATAAGCTGACTTTAAAGATACGTCATATTCACTATTTTCTCCACCAAATAAAATAAGTATTTTTAATTTCGCCATATTATCCTCCAAAAAGTTTTTGTTTATTAATGTACACTATAAATATTAGTATTGCATATATATTATATATTATAATGTATATATAATAACACATAATTGTAAAGAAAAAAAGAGTAAAGAAAAATAAAAAAGGGTTGACATTTATTTATCTTTTATGTTATATTTAAAATACCTCTAAAAGGGTACTTTTTTTTTGTACAGTTTTAGCGTCCTTTGTCGAGGGAGGCAAAAAAATCCGATTAATTCAGGAGGTGCCGGTATGAGAGTAAAAATAACACTCGCTTGCCAAGAGTGCAAACAAAGAAATTATAACACAATGAAGAACAAGAAAAACAATCCAGACAGATTAGAAATGAATAAATACTGTCGTTTTTGTCGAAAACATACTCCACATAAAGAGACAAAATAGTCGAAAGGTAAGGGATTATTATGGCAAAAGAACATACATCTAGGAAGCCAGGTTTTT
>JBOFNA010000078.1:0-2596 GCA_051658665.1 Oscillospiraceae bacterium | reverse complement strand
CATTGTTTTCTTTATCTGCAATCATTACTCCAAGGGAAACCAATGAAATTGTAATTGAACCTATAGGTATTATTGCAGCAAACATTAAGCTATCTACAATCCAATTCGCATCTTTAATTTCTATATTAAAATTAGGTATTTGAGAAAAAACTTCATACCAATTTTCTGAATACATATTTCTAAAAACAACAAAATGTAATGCAACTAAAATAAATACTGATAACATTGCAAAAATCAAATTACCTTTTGTCCTATAAAAAATTTTAACGTTTCTATTAATTAAACTTCTTAACCCTACCATTAAACCTTACCTCCAACTACATTTAAAAATACATGATCCATTTTTCCTTTTTCTAACTCAAAACTATCAAGATAAGGTTTTACTTTTGTTAATAAATCAATAGATTCTATACCATTTTTAAATTCAATTGTATATGTATCTGATACTAGCTTATATTTTGTTAAATGTTTTTCTAACTCATTATTTAAACCTTCTTTTACAACAAGTCGTAAAAGATCTGGTGAATAAATTGTTTTCAGCTTTTGTGGTGTATTTATACATAAAACTTTACCTTTGTTAACTATAGCTACTCTATCCGCATTTTCGGTTTCTTCCATATAATGTGTTGTTAGAAAAACTGTCATATTTTCTTTTTTTCTAATGTCTTCTATTGTCTCCCATAAATCCATTCTGCTTTGAGGATCAAGTCCAGTTGTTGGCTCATCTAAAAATAAAATTTTTGGTTTTGCTAAAAGAGCTCTAGCAATATCGCACTTTCTCCTTTGTCCACCTGATAATCTTCCGTATCTAGATTTTAAAAATGAACTCATTGATAGGTTTTCTGACAAAACATTTAAACGGTTTTTAGCTTCTTCTTTTGTTAAACCGTAAAATTTACCACGTGATAATATATTTTCTTCAACAGTTAAAACTTTATCTAATGAATTGTCCTGAAATACTATACCTATACTTTTTCTTATTTCATCATCATCTACACCAAGTGTCTTTCCATCTAAAATAATATCTCCAGATGTTTTTGTTAACAATGTACAAATTATATTTATAGTTGTGCTTTTACCAGCGCCATTAATACCCAATAAGCAAAACAACTCTCCTCTCTCTACATCAAAATTAATACCATCTACTGCTCTAACTGGAGAGTGATTATATTGTTTTACTAAATTTTTAACTTCTAAAACTTTATTCATATTATATCCTTATCTATTATATTTTTAATAACTAATTGGCTTATTAAAGTTAAACCATATTATTATTTAATTTAATCTTATTTAAAACATATATTAATTATAAATAAGATTCGACTTATCTGCTCATTAAAAAAGGTGCTTTTAAGTATTAAATACTTAAAAGTACCTTTTTATTTAATATAAAAATTAAATTACTAATCCGCCATTTGGACTTAAAATCTGCCCTGTATAATAATCGCCAGACCTATTACATAAAAAAAGCACTGTTTCCGAAACATCAGAAACCAAACCTATCTTATTTAATAAAATCTCATCTATTAACAGATTTTTATCTTCGTTATTTAAATTATCAGTCATTTTCCCAGATATAACTCCAGGGGCTATACAATTTACATTGACACCACTTAAAGAAATTTCTTTAGCTAATGCTTTTGTAAAACCAATTAAACCTGCTTTACTTGTAGAGTAATGCACTTCACAAGATGCTCCATTAATTCCCCATACAGAAGAAATATTTATTATTTTACCAAACTTTAATTTAACCATATTAGGTATAACATAACTGCAAACATTATACACGGACTTTAAATTAGTATCTAAAACAAAATCCCAATCTTTTTCAGATATATCTTGAAACATTTTTATTTCAGATACACCTGCATTATTTACAAGAATATCTATTTTTTTAAAATCTTTAATAATATTAAAAACCATTTTTTCAACATCTTTATTTAATCTTAAATCACATTTATACATTTCTGCTTTAACATTATTTTCAAAACAAAGATTTTTAAGTTTTTTTGCTTGATTTTCATTTTTATTATAATGAATAGCTATATTATAATTATTTAAAGACAGTATCCTAACAATATCACTACCTATGTCTCCTGTTGCACCTGTTATTAATGCTGTTTTCATTTAAATTATTTTACTTCTACTTTTGCGCCAGCTTCTTCTAATTTTGTTTTTAAAGTTTCTGCCTCATCTTTTCCGATGCCTTCTTTAATTGCTTTTGGAGCATTATCAACAATTTCTTTTGACTCTTTTAAGCCTAACCCTGTAACTTCTTTAACAACTTTAATAACACCCATTTTGCTTGAGCCTGCTTCTAATAACATAACGTCAAACTCTGTTTTTTCTTCAACGGCTGCTACGCCACCACCTGCCATTACAATAGGTGCTGCTGCTGATACACCAAATTCTTCTTCAATTGCTTTCACCAAATCGTTTAATTCTAGTACTGTTAAAGCTTTAATATCTTCAATAAATTTTGTTATTTTTTCTGAAGCCATAATAAAATCCTCCTATTATTTTAAAGTTTTTAATTTATAATTACTCGCTTTTTTGTTCCGCAATAGCATTAAGCGCAATTGCCATACCTTTAATG
>JBOFNA010000077.1:0-1499 GCA_051658665.1 Oscillospiraceae bacterium | reverse complement strand
CGATTTCCGAATTACGCTTTAGAAACCGAGCAAGATGAACTGCAAAATGAACAGCTAATCGTTTCAGAACTCATGCAACAGTGCATCGAGGAAAATTCCCGTGTTGCCCTCGACCAAGAAGAATACAATAAACGATTTGATTCTTTGACTACACGATTTGATACTGCAAAGGCTCGGCTTGAAGAAGTCACCGCAACAATAAGCGACAAGCAAACACGGCAAGCCGCTATCGAGGATTTTCTCACAAGCCTAAAAAAGCAAAATACCGTGGTCACTGAGTTCACCACAGACCTTTGGTGCAGCTTGGTGGATTTCGTCACTGTTCATTCCAAAGATGATGTGAGAATCTCTTTCAAGGACGGCACTGAAATACAATCATAAAACGAACATAAAGATACTCCTCACTGCCATCACGGCGGCGGGGAGTTTTTGCATAATAATAGCCTGGTTTCCCGAGCAAACATTTTAATTTTCTACACTGCAAGAGGACACCTTTTAATTATTCCTCTATTTTGTATCAATTTCCACAAGCTGGATCATACACCTTGCTGATGGTTTTCTTTCCAACCGTGCCTAGTAAGGCAAGTAGCTCAGACACATCAGAAGGGGTAAAAAACTCTCCGCCAGACTTACCAGCATTAGAGGCGTACATCGTCATCAAGTACTCGTACGCATCGCCGAAAGCATCAATATCATGGTCTTTTATAGAACCAAGATTCATTGCGGCAACGCCATCCAAAAGTTTTGCTAGTTTTTCGTTTCTTTTGGCGACGGTGCCGCCTAGTTTATTACTGTTGACGTCAAAGTCATCAAAAAGACCTGCAAAGCTATTTTCAGATGCGCCACCTTTTGCAGAATCTTCAATATATACAAATACACGCTCTAGTGTTTCGTTTAAATTGTCATCAACTAATGCTGTTGCTCTGACATTGCAGAAAAGCTCGCTTGGCAATATAAAGAACCCTTTTTCCTGAACTAAACCTTCTCGAGCTTCTTTAGCACCTTTATCGGACAACTTTGCATAATCAAAATCTGCTTTGCCTGCTTTAATTTCACCCTCGTTGATATATGTGGTCAAATTTTCAGAAATGTATCTGTAAAACATCGTTCCTAGCACATAATTTTTGAAATCCCAACCATCAACAGCTCCACGCAATTCATCAGCAATCGCCCAAATGGCACGGTGTAATTCCTCGCGTTCCTGTTCTTTTTTGATATCAGCCATTTTTATTTCTCCTCTGAATTATTTTGTTTATCCATATCTGAACTGGCGCCGCTCTCAATCCACGTATCAATTTCTGATAACCTGAATTTATACAGTCGTCCAACTTTGTGGAAGGGAATAGCGTCTTTTTTAATCCATGATCTAACGGTATCCTTGCTACAGCCAACGTGATTTGATATTTCTTCGAGGCTCAACCACCGTTCTGCGTCATCTAATTTAGTGTTTTTCATATTCGTAAAACTCCCTCCAAAAGGTTAATTTACATATTTATTAG
>JBOFNA010000076.1:0-2973 GCA_051658665.1 Oscillospiraceae bacterium | reverse complement strand
ACGTTCTTTAATTTCCGCGGATTTGCTTTCCTCGTTCTCAATGAGCCATAAATTCGTCCGCACATCTTGTCCGCTGTAAAGTAAAATGCAATCCGCAGGCTCTCCATCACGTCCAGAACGACCTGCCTCTTGGTAGTAACTTTCCACGTCTTTTGGTATATTATAATGCACAACAAAATTGACATTTGATTTGTCAATCCCCATGCCAAAGGCGTTTGTTGCGACCATTATTTGTACTCGGTCATAGAGAAAGTCATCTTGGTTTTGGTGACGTTCTCTGTCGGAAAGTCCTGCGTGGTAGCGTGATGCACTATATTTATTTTTGTTTAACTTAGAACAAACTTCCTCGACAGCATTACGAGTGGAGCAATAAACAATACCGCTTTTGTATTTTTTATCCTGTAAAAAAGCCGTCAATGCACCAAATTTATCCTTTGGTTTTTGCACCTCGAAATACAAATTCTCACGGTCAAAGCCTGTCACTAAAACAGTCGGCTGACGGAGCTTTAACAGTGACAAAATATCATCACGCACAACAGGCGTCGCCGTTGCGGTGAAAGCAGATACAATTGGACGCTCGGGAAGCTCGGCGATAAACTCGGGAATCCGCGCATAGCTCGGACGGAAATCCTGACCCCACTGTGATATGCAATGTGCCTCGTCAACAGTAAGCATTGCGATTTTTACGCTCTGAGCAAGCTCCAAAAAGTCATAGCTCATCAGTCGTTCGGGAGCGACATAAATTAGTTTATAAGCACCACTTTTCGCTTTATCAAGTGCAAGAGAGAGCTGGCGTGCGGTGAGTGATGAATTGATAAACGCTGCCGAAATACCCGCTTGTGTTAGTGCGTTCACTTGGTCTTTCATCAGCGAAATAAGCGGCGATATTATCAGTGTTACGCCGTCAAGCATCATTGCCGGCACTTGAAAGCAGATAGATTTTCCCGCTCCAGTCGGCATTATTCCAAGACAGTCGTTGTCTGAGAGTATGCTGTTAATCAGCTGTTCCTGTCCTGTGCGGAAGGTGTTATAGCCGAAGTAGTGTTTTAGGATTTTTGTGTGTGGCATATGACACCTCCTGTTTTACGATTTTTCGGATAGGTAATTCCACAAATCTTTGTTAATTTTCTTTTGGAGTATTTCTTTGTCAAAGTTTGGCGGAGTAGGTTTAAAGGATTTATCGTCTTTTTGCAGTTCATATTCCTTTCTTTGAAAATTGCGCAAAGTATAAACCTCTATATCGCTCATCAAAACTGTATCGTTTTTGCCGCCCTTTGTCCGCACAATATCTTTTTCCTCGGTTTTAGACGGTTTTACAATTCGGCTATCACCATAATCTGACGTATTAACTTGAATACAATAACAATGCAAATCACGCCCAAGTGATTCTATAATATTGCTATAGTAATTCGTATCGTGATTCCATTCAACAGCAATTGTTACGTCGGAATAAGTGAAAAATAAGGCTCTGTCGGTAATTGAAGTTAGTTCAAAGCAACAATAAACCGAGAACCAAAGGTCATTATAACAAAATAAATCATATGCCTTTCCTTCGTTAAATTTACAGCCATATCCTTTAATTATTCGTGTTTCACTAGGCGAATAATGTACTTTGTTATGCAGTGTTATATGTGAAAAGCAGCTACTATCCTCTATATATGGCAAAATGACAGCTGTATAATTCATAACATCGACTCCAACTTTAATATGTTCAACTCCTGTCACGATTGCTATTTTGTTTTTTGCAGCAGTTCGCGCCAAAATAGGGAGCCATTCAATTGGAACATACGCTTCAGGTATAACAAGTATTTCAGCCTTTTCTGCTATTGCATCATTGACAATTTTTGAAAGTTTTTTATATCGTTCCAAAGTACGAATTGGATTATCTGTAAGAACACCAACAAAATGCTTATCTTCAAGTTTTGCGTTGGCTATAGCGATACTGTATATTCCTGTGTCTTTGCCTTTATTTGAAACCGATTTGTTGGCGTATAAGGTTAGCTCTTTAGGCGTATTCGGTAAATCAAGCTCTTTTTCATCAACGTTTTCTAATTTGCTGACACTATCCACTTGATAATTCATCGCCCCATATAAATTTTTCGCATCATTTAAGTGATGTAGTGATACATTACTTCTTTTTTTGTTTCTGAAAATATCTCTGATAAACAAACTCATCTCTAACTCTTGCAATGTCACAATGTATGGATAATAAACATAATAATTTTTTGCAAAATCAAAGAATTTTGCATGCTGAACAAAAGTATTCCAATCGTATAAATTGATTGTGCTTTTATCGTTTAGGATATTGACAAAAGCTTTTTCATCCTTTTCATCGCCAATAACAGTATCAATAAGCGAAGGTAAAGCGTACTTATTACACATTCTTGTAAGGCAATAATTTTGTCGATATGACAGTATAACAGAAATCTCAAAATCCATATTAAAACAGAATAATTTGGTGTTTTTGAGTAACTTGCATACACTGACTATATTCTTCTCTGCCTTTTCGCCCCAACAGAGTGCCATTACTCTTACATAAGAAGAATAAAGGTGCTTTAGTAATGTCATTTTTAATGGAACAACATCTAAACCGTGACTAATAGTGATTTTTGAACATGCTGTAACAATTTTTTCGATAAATTTGTACATCAACTCAAAATTATTATTTATCACCAAGATTTCAATAACTCGCTCCCAAAACATATAGCTTTCAATCGTGAGTTTGGCGTCAAATATCTTAAGCATATCCATTTCAAACTCAGTTTCTTTATTGTCCTTTATGAGACAACTAATAGTTAGATATTTACCTAAAAACTTTGAAAGCGAAAACTTATTTACTGCGATTCCTTCAATGCTACGAAATTTGTTCACAGAGTCGTTTCTTTTAAGTTCAAAAATTTCGCTGTAATCATACTCATCTAAAAATATTTCATCATTAGGTAAGTACCTAAATTCGCTCTTGTTTTCGTTAAT
>JBOFNA010000075.1:0-30068 GCA_051658665.1 Oscillospiraceae bacterium | reverse complement strand
AACAAGGATATATTGTTTGTCCACTAGTTAAAGAAACAGAAAGTGATTTAGAAAATGTGCTTGACTATGCTGAAAAATTAAAAAGCACTCCCCTCAACAATTTTAAAATAGGTGTTTTACACGGTAAAATGAAATCTAAAGAAAAAAATAAAGTAATGTTAGATTTTAAAGAAAAAAAATACGATATATTAATATCAACAACAGTAATAGAAGTAGGCATTGACGTTAAAAATGCAACTTTCATAATGATAGAAAACTCAGAGCGTTTTGGTTTATCTACACTACACCAACTAAGGGGTCGAGTAGGTCGTAATAATTTAGAGTCTTTTTGTATTTTAGTACATAACAGTAAAAATGAGTCAACAGCAAAGCGCTTAAAAGTCCTGTGTGATAGTAATGATGGTTTTTTTGTATCTGAACAAGATTTAAAACTAAGAGGCCCTGGTGATTTTTTTGATTATAATCAACATGGTCTGCCAAACCTTAAACTAGCCAATTTAATAGATGATATTAACCTAATTAATGAAATATCTATTGAATGTGATGATGTTTTAAAAGATGATATAAATTTAGATAAAGAAAAAAACAAATACATAAAACAAGAAATAAATTATATGTTTCATAACAAAAATCATATTTTAAATTAAATTTAAAATATGATTTTTGTTTTTTATAATTAATAATTTTTATATTTTATTTAACTGATTATATGTAGAAATATATTTATTAACAATTACTTTATCTATATGGTAATGTCCAAAATACCATTTTTTAAAATTACATGAATCATGTATTTGCTGCAATAAAAAGTTTGAAGAAGATGTGCAAAAGTTATTATTCATATCCAAAAATTCTTTTATTTTCACTGGCGCTTCATGACTTATGATATAGTCAACATTTCCACCTTTATCTCTAATATTTATAAGTGCTAAGTTTATATCTTTTTGTTTTATAAGCTCTTTTTCAGACCATGTATTATTATCTATACGTATAGACATATCTTCACTTTGTCCACCGCCTATGGCTAAAAAACTATTGTTTTCAATTGTATATATATGTCCTCGTTGTAACATAAAAATATTATCAACTATTTGATACCCTTCATTTTCAAATAGTTCAACAAGTTTAAATTTTTTTAAAGCATCATGATTTTCATGGCACCCATCTACAAATAAAATAGTGCATTTATATTTACATAGTTTTTTTAAAGTCTTTAACTCTTGCTTTGTATCGTTCCAAATAAAACCGAAATCTCCGCATATAATAACTACATCAGTTTTTTTAAGCTTTTTCATAGCTTTAATATTGGTAGATAATATATCTCCATGTGTATCTCCAGTTATATAAACCATAAATTTCCGTCCTTTTATTATTATCTTGTAAAAAGTATATATTGTGCTATAATATATAATTATATAAAAAAATAACGAGGTTGTCTATATGAAACAAGTAATATCATTATCTTTAGCTTTTTTAATAATGTTTATGGTACCATTAAATAATACAAAAGCATATTTTAATGATAGTGTAGATATTTTAGCTGAATCTTCACTTCTAGTTAATATTGATAATGGTCAAATTTTAATTAAAAAAAATAGTGATAAAAAAATGTACCCTGCATCTTTAACAAAAATAATAACTGCAATTATTGTTTTAGAAAATGTTCAAGATATAGACGGTACCCAATACACCGCAAAATCTGACTTTTTAAACGAATTTAAAGGTATTAATATATCTAATGCCGGTATAAAATCTGGTGAAACTTTAAACGTTAGACAACTACTATACGCAATTTTATTGCAATCTGCAAATGAAGCTGCAAATATATTAGCCGATAATGTTTTTAATGATAGAGATGAATTTATAAGTAAAATGAATGAAAGAGTAAATGAGTTAGGCGCAACAAATACAAATTTTGTTAATGCTCATGGTCTATTTGACGAAAATCAATATACTACTGCTGATGATTTATACATTTTAACAAAACACGCAATGACAATACCTGTTTTTAACGAAATATCATCTTCATCTAGCTTTGATATGCCTCAAACAAACAAGCAGCCAGCTAGAAGGTTTACAACAACAGTGCTTATGCAAGATAGACTAAGAGGTGGCAAGTACTATATGAACTATGTTAAAGGTATCAAAACGGGCTCATTGTCTGAGTCTGGTAGGTGCTTAGTTACCACTGCTAAAATAAATGGGTCATCTTATATGTTAGTTATACTAAACTCGCCAATGGTAGACGAAAACGGTACACGTTATCCCGACAATAAATCTTTTGTAGATAGTATAAATATATACGAGTGGACTAAAAATAATTTGAAAAATATAACAGTTGCTGAAACAGATATTGCAATAACTGAAATAAATATAAAACTTTCTAACAAAAATGACTTTACTTTATTGTATCCTGCAGATAACTTTTTTGTTTCTATCCCTAAAAATTCAGACGAATCTGTAGTACAAAAAAAAATAACCTTAAATGAAGGTATAAAGGCTCCTTTAAAAAGTGGAGATATTTTAGGTAAGTCTGAGTTTTTAATTTTTGGAGATGTTGTTGGATCTGTAGACTTAAAAGTAGGAGAAGACATTGATATAAGTTACCCGCTTTTAGTCATTGACTTAATCCAAAATGCTTTTTCATCCATTTGGACTAGAATCATAATAGTCGCTGTTTTAATTGCTTTGTTTATATATATTTATGTAACAATAAAAACTAATAAACAAAATATGAAAAGACGTAAAATTAAAAGAAGTAAAAAGTACAAAAATATTAAATCTTTATAATAAAATGTTTTTTTTTAATATTAACATAATATAACTGCTTAAAAAAGAGATTGATAAATAATTTATCAATCTCTTTTTTCATGAAATATCTTCCACTCAATATATTATATAAACAAAGTATTAATCGTTAATCATTATTTTTAAAATTTCAACATCTGTCTCTTTCATACCCTCTTTAGCCAACTTACCAACAACCTTAATTGTTTCGTCTACAGTGTCTTTAATAATACCATCGCCTGACGCAAAACATATATCATCCATAGCCATCTCATGAGATAAAATAGCAGCATCAATTGAAGAGGCTATTTTTGCAGCACAAGAAGAGTTTGCTCCATCACATATAATTCCTGAAACATCACCAAGTGTATTTACTATAGTTTTAGATATTTTTTCTAAACTACCCTCATGTAAGTATGTAATTGCGGCACCACTTGCACAAGCTGCACTTACAACGCCACAATACGCCGACAGTCTACCTATACCATTTTTTTGATATATAGCAACTAAATTACTTAACACAAGTGCTCTATATAATTTTTCTTTTGGCACATCTAAATGCTTGGCGTACTGTATAACAGGTACCGACACTGTAATACCTTGATTACCACTGCCTGAGTTAATAATAACAGGTAAACTACACCCACTCATTCTAGCATCACTTCCAGCGGCCGTATAAGCTTTAGCAAGACTCTTAACATCATTATTACTATACTTTAAAATTGTAGACCCTACATTTGCACCATACTTATTTTTTAAACCTTCGTCTGCAATTGCTGTATTGTATGTTATTTGTAAATCTAAAATATCTTGTACATCATCAATATCTACAGAGTTAGCAAAATTATAAATTTGTTCTATATTTAAAGTACTCCTATCTGTTTCAACAGACCCTTTTTCACTTTTATCATCTTTTTGATGTATAATTTCACCATTTTTTTCTATTTTTATAATATTAGTATGTGTACCTCTAATTTCAACTAAAGCATTATCATTACTATTTTTAACTTTAACTATTATATAAAGTCCCGAAACGTTTTCAATAAGTTCTGTTTTACACAAACCTTTTTCAAGAAAATCTTTTGCTTTTTCTACATCTTCATTAGTTACATCTTGTAAAATTTGCAATTGTTTTGATGAGTCACCAATTAACGCACCTATAATTGCACTAGCATTAATACCTTTTAATTTGCCTGCATTTGGTACATATACCCCTTTTACATTTTTTATAATGTTACCGCTACAATAAACTACAATTTCATCTGGAAATTTACCCAATATCTCTACTGCCTTTGCTGCACAAAAAGCTACTGATATTGGCTCAGTACAACCTAAAGCAGGTAGTAAATCTTCCCTTAGTATATTTAAATATTCATTGTAAATAAAATCTTGTTTTTTCATAATTCACCTAACTATAATATATTATATCTGTTATGTTTTTGTTTTTTAAATAAACTCTAGGCAACCGTTTCCCTAAAGACGTACTAAACTCAATTGGTATTGTTTTTATAATCTTAGCAAAATCATTAACAGACAACGATATACTATCATAACCTATCATTGTAACAATGTCACCATGTTTAATATTGTCAATATGGCTTACATCAATTACAATCTGATCCATACAAACTCTACCTGCCAAATTTGCTTTCTTTCCATTAAAAACAACATATGCATCTGGAAATGATAACCTTCGGTAACCATCTGCATAACCAATAGTTATAGTTGCTAATTTTGTTTTGTTTTTTGTTATAAATTTTCTGCCGTAGTTTACACTTCTACCTTTATCTACTGTTTTAACTAATGAAACCTGTGCTTTTAGCCCTAAAATTTCTTTGAAATTTGTACAATAAGGCGCTAAATCATCACTTGGTAATAACCCATATAAAATTGTACCTGGCCTAACCATATTAAAGTAACTGGTTTTAAACATTAATGTACCAGCGCTATTTGCACAATGCTTATATAAAAAACTATAACCTTTTTTTTCTAAAGTATTTACAATGTTTTTAAATGTTTTTATTTGATTATTAGTAAACTCAACGCTTTCGTCAGAAAGTTCATCTGCAACTGGAAAATGTGTAAAGATCCCTTCAACAATTAAATTATTTAGACTTAAAATCTTAACAATATTTTCAACAGCATTTTTTTCAAAACAATCAACACCTATCCTTGACATACCTGTATCTAACTTTATATGACATCTTGCTTTTTTGTTCAGTTTTTCTAACTCTCTATTTAAATCTAACCCGTGCTCTAAATTAACAATTGTTTGTACAATGTTTTTATCAACAGAGCAACCTATATGCTCTACTTCTATATAACCTAAATTTAATACGTAAGCATCTTTAGCTATTTCAGATATATTAAGTGCCTCATTTATATTAGATACTCCAAAAAATTTACATCCAATGCTATATAAATGTTTAACAACATTTATATCACCATGCCCATATCCATTGGCTTTTACAACTGACATAACATTTACAGAGTCCCCTACTACTTTTTTTATATAATTATAATTATGCGATAAGTTATCTAAATCTATCTCTAGATATGCCCTTTTGTATATATTTTTCAAAAAAACACCCTTTCTAAACCATATCTTTATTATATATGTATTAATAAAAATGTTTGATATATTAAAAAATAAAAGAGGACACCCTCTTTTATTTAATATTTATTTTAATATGGTCTAAATTTTCATGACTATATATATTTTCATTTTTCAATTTATAATAACTACAATAACAAACATTATTATTAAAATTATATTTATTAATAAAATTAAACTTACAGTCAGTGTTTTCATTTATATCTTCTATATTAAATAAGTTTTTAATATATAAAAAGTCAAGTGAAAATTTTACACCCCAATATATACCCTGTTGATTATCTCCTCTTACTACTTTTGTTTTTATATCAATATTTGTTAAACATTCACAATTTAAATAAATATGTTTTTCATTATTAGCACCCACAAAAACACTTAAAACATTAGATTTATCAAAACTAATGCAAATACCTAATAAATCATTTTGTTCTGCATATTTTTTTACTTTAGGTAATTCTTCAAAAGTTATAATATCACAATATAAGTCACACTTAGAGTCAAAGTAAAATTGTCCTTGTGTAAACGGCAAAATATTTTCCATGCTTTTTGTGTAATTTATAGCTTTATTATCAACTAATATATCAGGCTTATCTTCACCTTTAAACTTTGTTATATTTAACATAATAAGCACCCTAATCTTCTATAAATTTTTTATATAATCCAGTTTTTAATAATGTTTTATAAAGAAATAAACCCAGCGCCAATGCCAATGTTTGCTCTAACATTATTTGTAACCCAATAAGTATAAATGCTCCAAAAGTAAAAGACCCTGTCACAACAAATGTAAGCTCTGCACCTATAAATATAGCATTTATAACAATAGGTGGTAAGATAGAAAGCAATGGCAATTTGAAAGTTTTAACATTTCTAAACCAATAAGTCATTAAAGCGGCAATTAAAGTTGCCAATGTACCTATAAATATATCTAATGTGCCTGCAATATTAACACCTAAAAAAACTCCTATTAAATTTGTCAAAAAAACTCCAACTGTTAAACCATAAATAGGCAGTTTTCCAAATATAGGTAATATCGTCAAAGACTCAGCTATCCTAAATTGAGCTACACCAAAACTAATTGGAGCCAACGCTAAACTTATAACTGCATAAATACTTGCTATTACAGCAGATTTTACAATATTATTAATTTTCATTTTAAATCCCATACACTTTCGTAAAATTAAACTATTACCAATCCACTTGGACTTATTTTATGTGTTTTATTGTCTATAGTTTTTGTGTTTTTAAAAATAGCAATAAAAATTGATAAAGCACCTACTCTACCTATCAACATTACACAAACAAATAAAGTTTTAGTAATATTATTCAAAGTAGCAGTTACCCCAACACTAATACCAACAGTTGCAAAAGCCGAAACTGACTCAAACAAAAGGTTAACTGGCGTAGCTACACTTATATCTGTATTGAAAAAATATAACCCTAAAAAAGAAATAAATACAACTAGAATTGCTATAGTAAAAATAGAAATCGACTTATAAACTATACTTTTTGATACTTTTCTTTTTAATATAATTGTTTCATCATTACCTGTTACTAAAGAGGTAACCGTCATTAAAATAACTGCTATAGTTGTGACTTTTATTCCGCCACCTGTTGACCCTGGAGATGCACCTATAAACATAAAAACTATTGATAAAAGCTTAGTAATACCAAACATCTGACTTGTATCAAATGTGTTGAACCCAGCTGTCCTCGTAGATACAGAGTGAAAAAATGAATTTAAAAATTTTTGTAATACTGTAAAGTCACCAATAGTGTTTTTATTTTTAAACTCAAATACCATTACTATAAGTGTACCTGATATAATTAAAGTCAAATACATAACTAAAACAATTTTTGTATGTAGCAAAAGACGTTTTGTTTTTTTGAAATTGTACAAATCGTTCCAAACAACAAACCCCAACCCACCTACAACTATTAATATAGAAATTGTAAATATTAATAATGGGTTATTGTAATATCCAGTTAAACTACTGAATTCACCCATAAACCCTAATATGTCAAATCCTGCATTAC
This sequence comes from Oscillospiraceae bacterium, assembly GCA_051658665.1. GTDB lineage: Bacteria > Bacillota > Clostridia > Oscillospirales > Ruminococcaceae > JBOFNA01. Next base: position 22,633 of record JBOFNA010000075.1, on the reverse strand, counting down.
AAAATGCAGATATTGCTAAAAAAATAGATATAAAAATACCATCGGCCCCATATTGAGGAACAAACACAAAACTTAATACAAATGCCCCTATTAACTCAAAGCAAATTGAAAATAAAACAACTTTTTTAACAGTACTACCAATGTCCGCCATACTATTAAAACTAATGGACTCTTGTGCTATTTGCATAGTTTTAAAACCCAATTTTTTACCAAAAGCTGTAGTGAAAAATGTTGTCAATGTAACTAAGCCAAGCCCACCAATCTGTATAAGCGTTAAAATTATAAATTGACCGAAAACAGTCCATTGGTGAAAAGTATCAAAAACAACAAGCCCCGTAACACATGTTGCACTTGTCGCAGTAAATAAGGCGTCTATAAATTCTGCGCTTTGCCCATTTTTTGACGAAATAGGTAACATTAAAAAACATGTCCCAATAAAAATAACTGCAATAAAACTAAGAGTAATTATTTTAATTGGACTTAATGTAACATCTGAGTGATATTTTTTTTTAAATAGCATTTTATATCTCCAAAATTAAAATAATAAAATATGCTTTGACCACAATTATAACAAAAGTTTTAACTTAATTCAATAACAAAATTTATAAGTTTATGTTTTCTCAAATTTATTGCAAAATATGCTATTATATCATATAATGTGATATAATATGATAAATTTAACAATATTAATAATATATTCATATAGAGGTGTTTTATGTATTCAAAAGTAAAAAGCTTTGGGTTCACTGGCCTTGACACTTTTTGTGTAGATGTTGAGATAGATATAAGCCGTGGGTTACCTTCTTTCGATATAGTAGGTTTGCCTGACACTACTGTTAAAGAGTCAAAAGATAGAGTTAAGGCATCTATAAAAAACTGTAATTTTTCCTTCCCTGTAAGTAAAATAACTGTAAATTTAGCGCCTGCTGATATTAAAAAATATGGGCCAATTTATGATTTGCCAATTTTTATAGGTATCTTAAAATCGTCTTCACAATTTGACCATAACATAGATGATTATGCATTTTTTGGTGAATTATCTTTAAATGGTGACATTAGATCAATTTATGGTGCATTACCTATGGTTTTAGCTGCATATAAAAATAAAATCAGAAAAGTTTTTGTCCCTAAAGATAATGCCAACGAGTGTTCTATAATGAGCGATGTAGAAGTTTATCCTGTTTCTCATATTGATGATATATTTAAATTTTTTAATAAAGAAAAAAATATAAACCCCACTATACATAAATTAGAAAACCAACTAGATGATTTTAACGCATTGGACTTTAAAGATGTAAAAGGTCAAGAAGATGTTAAAAATGCACTTTGCATAGCAGCCGCTGGAGGTCATAATGTTTTAATGATTGGCCCTCCTTGTTCAGGTAAAAGTATGTTATCAAAACGCATGCCATCTATTTTGCCAAATATGTCTTTTGACGAAATAATTGAAACGACAATGCTACACTCAATAGCAGGTAACCTTAAAAATAAATCTGGTTTAATAAATATACGTCCCTTCCGCTCTCCTCATCACACAGTTTCAGCTGTTGGTTTATCTGGTGGTGGTAGTAACCCAAAGCCTGGTGAAATTTCTTTGGCTCATAATGGCGTTTTGTTTTTAGACGAGTTTCCTGAGTTCTCAAAAACAGCTATGGAAATTTTGCGTCAACCTGTAGAAGATAATAAAATTTCTATATCAAGAGCTAATATGAGCGTTACATACCCATCTAACATAATGTTAATTGCTGCTATGAACCCATGTCCTTGTGGTAATTTTGGACACCCAACTAAAGAATGTGTCTGTTCTTTATACGCAATTAAAAGATATTTAAATAAAATATCTGGTCCACTGCTTGATAGGTTTGATATACACATTGAAGTACCGCCAATTACATACAGCGAAATTACTAATAAAGATAAACTAGAAGAAAGTTCGATATCTATAAAAAAGCGTGTAAATAACGCTAGAAAAAGGCAACAAGATAGATACTTTAAATATAGCATAAAAAACAATGCCAAAATAACTTCTAACATGATAAAAGAGTTTTGCTCATTATCTAAAGATGCAGAGAAAATTTTAAAATTATCCTTTGAAAAATTAAGCCTTTCGGCACGTGCTTATGATAAAGTCTTGAAAACCTCTTTAACAATATCTGACCTTGATAACAGTGATGTTATTACATCAGGCCATATATCTACGGCAATATCATACAGAAGTTTAGATAAGAAATATTGGCAATCTATATAATAAAAAAGTCAGCTAAAATAATATCTGACTTTTTATTATATAATTAACAGAAACTATTTATAGTTCATCATAATCGGTTTAATATCTCTTGTTAAAACATCAAATTTATATCCATACTCTTTATATGTTTTTATTACATCGTTTAAAGCTTCTACTGTAGTTTTTCTATCTGCAGAATCGTGATATAAAACAATCATTCTATCTAATTTACCCATATTCTTTACGCTATTTTGATAAATTTGCTTGCTTGTTAAATTTGATATTGAATCGTCGCTACTTACGTTCCAATCAAAGTATGTAAATCCTCTTGAAATCATTTCAGATATTATATCTTTATAAGTAGTTCTATTATAAGCATTTACACTACCTCCTGGAAATCTAAATATTTCAGATTTTACACCAGTTGCTTCATATATGTAGTTGTAAATTTTATAAAAATCTTCAAGATAATTTTCTACAGACTTATAAATTTGCCTGTAATCATGGCTATATGTATGGGTACCTATTGCATGACCTCTGTCTACAATCTCTTTCATTATCTCTTTTGTATAGTCTTTCTCATTTTGAACGGTAACAAAAAAAGTGCCTTTTATTCCATGGGAGTCTAGTATATCTAAAATATCTAGTGTTTTCTTAGATGGCCCATCGTCAAAAGTTAGATAAACGGTTTTTTCATCATATATATTTAATGGCTTAGGTTTATCTACATAAAGCTCTGGATAAATACTATTTGAAATAATTTCTATGTTATCTTCATTCCATCTTTGATTTTCAATCTTTTTATTTAATTCATCTATTAAATTATCTTTTAATTTTATATTATTATATATATTTAATCCTAAAGAAAAAACACAAATAATAATAACCATATTTACAGTATAAAATATTTTGTTTTTTCTTTCTTTCTTTATACTATTTAACTTATTAAACCTCGTAGTAATATTATTGTTTTTAAAGTTTTGTAACTTATTTAATATATTTTTCAATATATCACCTCTTTTCTATGTTATTATATATTTATTAAAAAAATTTATTATATATTCTATTTATATGAAAAGGAGTTCTATGATTTACAAAAATATTATACAAGCAAAATTTATTGAAAGACCAAATAGATTTATTGCGCTATGCGAAATAAATAAAAAAGTCCATAAATGTCACGTTAAAAACACTGGTAGATGTAAAGAATTGCTAATAAAAAATTGTACAGTTTATCTAGAGCCTGCAACCTTAAACAGTAATAGAACTACTGAGTTTTCTTTAATAGCCGTACAATCTCAAACCGAAATTATAAATATAGATAGCCAAATACCAAATAAAATTGTCTATGATGCTATTTTAAATGGTACAATTAATCTGCCTACTCTAAAAAGCGGAATAAATAAAATAAGTCGTGAAAAACAATATAAAAACTCAAGGTTTGATATATTTTTAGAAACAGACTCTCAAAAAGTGTTTATTGAAGTAAAAGGGGTTACATTAAAACAAGGAAACAAAGCTCTTTTTCCTGATGCTCCAACTAAAAGAGGTCTTAAACACATTAACGAACTTATAAATGCAACACAAAACGGATATGATTCTTATATAATTTTCTTAATACAAATGACGTACATAGACGTATTTACCCCAAACTATGGCACAGATAAAGACTTTGGTCTTGCCTTAAAAAATGCACAAAAAGAAGGTGTAAACATTTTAGCATTTAACTGCTATGTAACACCTGATGACATATCAATTAAAAGTCAAGTTTCTATAGAACTTTGACTTTTATATTTTGAATTATTAAGGACTCAATAAAACTATTTATATTGTTTAGCCCATTTTTACAATTTAAATAAACATTAAAACTTATTTCGTTTAAACAACTATTTATAAAAGTCAATTGTTTTATCTCATAATCAATAGATATCATAGATAAAACCTTAGAAAACAAATTTAATGTACAAACTATGTTTATATTAACATGATCTTCATCTTTTACATATATCTCATTAGCCTCAACAAAATTATACTGTAAAGACTTTGATAAATCCATAATATAACTATAAAGTAAGCCTAACTCTTTTTCAAAACTTTCATTACCTAAAATTTTGATTTTATCCAACACTTGTTTTTCCCTGTCTAACTGTAAAACAGGTATATTGTTTTGTTTTTTAAATGTCGCCACATCATAAACAATAGTAAACCTTTTAATTAAAAGGTTTACTATTTCTCTATCTAAATCATCAATATCACTTCTTATTAAATTTAAATCCATTTCAATACCCCTTTTAGTATATTTTAACAACTTTTAAGTATATTGGCAATTTAAATTTAATAAAAAAGATTTAAACATATTATTAATAAATAATATTAATCATCAGATTCAAATTTATCTTCAATTTTATCAAGTATATTTTCTACTTTATCTATTCTGTTTTTCGCATTATAATAAGTAACTGAGTCCAATTGACTAGACTTAAAATGGTTTTCCAGTAAATTTTCATATGCATCGGCTTCATTATTTAAAGCATCTATTTGCGCTTTATAGTTATAATAATTATTTGAATTTACTGCGTTTTTAAATTCAGCAGCTCTTACTTCAAAACCTTTTACTTTACTTTCTATTTGGTTTTTATCTAAGTTTGTCGTATTGTTAGAGTTGTTACTTTCACCTTGAATAGGTGGTTTTACATTGTTTTGATTATTGTTTTGAGTCGAATTTTGTTGACTTGCCTTTAATTTATCTTCTAAGATATCTATAGACTTATCTATATTGTCTAACTGCAATTTAGTTTCGTTATAGACTTGTGGATTTATACTGTTATTTTTAAATTGAATTTCTAAAATATCCTCATAAATATCTATTTCATTTCCCAATTGTTTTAAATTTTGCATTACTATGTCATAATTACCAGATAAAGAATCTGTATTTAAAGTATTATATTTAGAGGTAAACTCATTAACCTTTTCGTCTATAAACCTTTGATTATCAGTCTCATTAATTAATAAATCAACTTTTTTACCATCGTTATAATAAATATTTTTCGATGAAAAATCGTAAGTATATACGTTTAAATCGTCAATATCTAAACTTATTCCTCTGTCCTTTATTAATTTATCAATGTCACCTATGTTCATTTTAACAAGTTCGTTTTCAATCAAAGTATTGTCGTGTAAAATAACATTTTTTATAAAAGACATTTTCCCTTTAGATATACCATAACTTTTTGACAACAAGTCTATCTGACTATTTAAATTAATCTTTTGATTATAAACTTTTGCAGTTACATTGTTTTTTTGTAAAGACTCTAAAACTAATGTTGATATCTTATCCTCTACTACATCTTCTATATCTTTGTTGTTTTCATCGTATAAAGAAACTAAAATGGTATTTCCATTTACTAAATAGTTTTCTTTAACTAAATTTTCTATAATAATAGATACTGTATTACCAATATCTGAATTAACAAAATTATCACCTAATACAATAGGTTGAGCCTTGTCATTCAAAGACATTACAGATTTAACTACCAATCTATTGTCTAGACTAATTTTTATAGATGGGTTGACGTCTACACTTACAACATAATTATTATCTTTATCTTTTTGTGACGTGAAAAATATTAAACCAAAAAACACAACAGCAATTAAACCAATTGCCAAAATAATTGGTACAGCCTGCCTTAACTTACCAACATTATTTTCTTTCATACTCAAATTAACAACTCCCTATCAAAATTAACTCTAAAATATTAAACATCCTAATTAGTTAAAGTCTATAACTAATTAGGATGTTTTGCAAGGCTTTAAAGTAAAGGTTTATTAAACTTTAACATAAATTTAATAAATTATTCTTGACTAAATAACGGTTGGCTATCTTCTTGTAGTTTTATTGTCATATCTATATTTTGACCTTGTAGCCCCGCTTCTTTTCTGTAAATCTTAATTTTAACTTGTTGACCAGGTTTATAATTTAAAATCTCATTAGCTAATGCATTTTCACTGTTTAAAGTTACTCCATTAAACTCCAATAATACGTCGCTTTCTCTAACGCCTTTTATATATAAATCGCTTTTTTCGTCAATTGTTTTTATATATGCACCCTTTGGTAAATTATTTAGTTTAGATGAAACATCATCTATATATATAAATGTTATGCCTAACCTAACTCTATCTTTAACATATCCGTATTTAATAATGCTATCGACAACTGGTTTAGCTTCGTCTATTGGTATAGCAAACCCAATACCTTCAAAATCAGGGTGAGATATTTTAGCTGTATTTATACCAATAACTTGACCGTACATATTAACTAATGCACCCCCTGAGTTACCTGGGTTTATTGCTGCATCTGTTTGAATTGCATCTACTGTAATGCCTCCAAAACTAACTATTTTACGTCCTACTCCTGATACAATACCTTTTGTTACACTGCCTGCCAAATCTAAACTTGAAGGATTTCCAATAGCCATTACATCTTCGCCTTCTTTTACTTTATCTGACTGTCCAAACTCTGCTGGCTTTAAATTCTTTGCATTTATTTTTAATACTGCTAAATCTGTTTTTATATCTACGCCTATAACAGACCCCTCATACTCATCTCCATTTGATAAAACAACTTTTATACCTGTAGCTTTATCAATAACATGCGCATTGGTTATTATATATCCATCTGTTGACATAACAATCCCTGAACCGTATCCACTAGGCTCTAAAGTGTTTTTTGTTGTATATATAGCTATCCCGACAATGGATGATTTCACTTTTTCAGAAACTCCTGCACCTGTTAAAATACCATTGGTTGAAACATTGTTTTCTAAAATAGGTGTATCTTTAATTACTAAGCCACCATCATTTGTGGAAATTCCGTTGTTATTTTGATTTTTATCGCTGATATTTAAAAAATTATTATCGTAAACAATGTAAACTGCAAAAATTAATAAAGTTAAGCCTATGACTGATGCTAAAACTCTTTTATATTTATTTACTTTTTTTAAATTAATATTTTCATAATTAATTGGCTTAAGTGAGTTTTCGTTAGCATCTTGTTGTTTATATTTATCAAAATTAAAAGATATATCATTTTCATGTGGTCTAAACTCTTCATTTAAATAATGATAGTTTTCTTGCTCTGCATTATTATAATTTGCAAATGTTTGCTCTAACCTACCCTTATTATCATCACTTAATCTACTGAAATTAATGTCTTTATCATTTTCTAGATTGTCTGACTTTTCGTTTTCTTCATCATTTGTTTCTTCATCATTTGTTTCTTCATCATTTTCTTTGCCATAAAATTTGTTTTCAAAACCATTATCATCTGTAAAGTTATTATTTTTATTATCTTCCATTACTGCCTCCACTAACTATATCTTATTAATTTATATAATATTGTATCTAATTTATATGAATTTACAATTAACAAAATTGAAATTCTTTTTATTTATCTATATTGCTTCTTATTTGTATTACGACCTTTCGTTTTAGGTAAACTGAAAATAAACTCGCAAAATTCATTTTCTTTACTTCTAATCGCAATATCTCCATTATGCATAGTAATTATAGATTTAACAATATACAACCCTAAGCCTACCCCATTTTTATCTATGCTTCTAGATTTATCAGCCTTATAAAACCTTTCAAATATTTTTTCGCTTTGCTCTTTTGTTATACCTTTTCCAGTATTTTTAATACTTATAAAAATACTATTGTTATCTCCATAAACATTAAACTCGATATATCCACCTTCATTTGAAAATTTAATGGCATTATCTACCAAGTTATAAATTACCTGATACAATAAATCTATATCTCCATACACAATTTTTTTATCTACATCAAGACCTCTAACATCTAATTTTTTTTCATTAATCTGCTTTTCTAAAGAAAATACAGTACTATATATGCTGTCCATAATGTTAAATTGTGTAGGTGTTATTTTCATTTCACCCGCTTCAATTCTTGCTATGTTAAGCATTGACAACACTAGCCTTGAAAGCCTTTTAACTTCGTTTGATACAATTTTTAAATATTTGTTTTGGTTTTCTTGTGGTATTGTACCGTCTAAAATACCATCTACAAACCCGCCTATAGTTGTCATTGGTGTTTTTAGTTCATGTGAAACATTAGCAACAAAACTTCGCCTCATCTCCTCATTTATGCATAAAGATGATGCCATATTATTAAACGCTAATGATAACTGACCTACTTCATCGTAACTTTCAACTGGTACTCTTTTGGAAAAATCACCTTTTGCAAAAGCTATAGATGCGTCTGCCATTTGCCTTAAAGGCTCTACAATTTTATTTGTAACAAAGTAAATTAAAACACTTGCCAATACAACTACACTAATAGAAGAAATGATAAATATTTTAAGTATCTCAAATAAAAACTTATTCATATTAGCAGTGTTAGATGTTGCTAAAATCAACCCTATCGGGCTTTTATCTATATCAACAACTGGATAACTTACAACATAATGGGGACTCTTATATATTCTATCAAGGTTTGTGACATTTCTATAAGACTCATTTCTATAAGTTGCATCTAAAATCTCTACTGGTATAACATACAAGTGAAAATTTTCCTTGTTTTCCCCTGAAGATATCAAGGACTTACCGTTCATATCCGATAAAATAATATCTATGTTAGCAGATGCTGTTAATATATTAAAACTATCTTTCATAGTTTCAGGATCTAAATACGCTTTTTTACCATCTGTATAATTCAACCTTTTTTGTGTCTCAATTGCAGCAGATTTAGCGTAACTAAACAATGAATTTTGTTGAGTTTCTCTAAAATATTGAGAAGCAAAGAAGATCAACATAGTCCCTAATATAACTATGCTTACTAAGATTACGCCTAAAAATATAGAAAAATATTTGCCAAATATACTTTTTTGCATAAAACAACTAATCCTTTATTTCAAATTTATAGCCGACACCCCAAACTGTTTTTAAACTCCACTCTTGTGAAACGTCTTCAAGTTTTTCCCTTAACCTTTTAATGTGTACATCTACAGTTCGAGAATCTCCATAGTACTCAAATCCCCATACCTCATCTAAAAGTTGATCTCTAGTGTAAACCCTATTTGAATTACTTGCCAAATGAAAAAGCAATTCAAGTTCTTTAGGTGGAGCCTCAATAACTTTATTGTCTACTTTAAGCTCATATTTAGTCATATTAACTGATAATTTATCAAAACTTACTTGCTTTACGCTTGGCTCTGTTTGCTTAGCATTGCTACGCCTTAAAACAGCCTTTATCCTAGCCAAAATTTCTTTTGTATCAAAAGGTTTTACAACATAATCATCTGCGCCTAATTCAAGTCCTAAAACTTTATCAAAAATTTCGCCTTTTGCAGTAATCATTATAATAGGTACATCAGATTTTTTTCTGATTTCTCTACAAACCTGCCACCCATCTAAACCAGGCATCATAACATCTAGTAAAACAATGTCAAATTTGCCGTCATGTTCATAAGTTTCTATAGCAGATTTACCGTCATTTGCAATAGCCACTTTGTAATTTTCTTTCTCAAGGTAAAGCCTTAAAAGTTCACATATATTTTTATCATCATCTACAACTAAAATTTTATTAATAAGCATTTTTTATCACCTTTTTATATTTATAATAATCTATTCGTTAATACAAGTATAGTTATTTAAAGTTTTAAATGTGTTAACAATCTATAAATATTAGTATATTATATTTTTACCATATTATAAACTTTTTTATTGATTTAATCTATATATTTTTGTATAATTACTATAACAATCGTAAAATTAAATTTTGTGAGGAATAATAATGAAACTTGGAATTGTCGGTTTACCTAATGTTGGCAAAAGCACTCTTTTTAATGCAATAACAAATGCTGGAGCAGAGTCTGCCAATTACCCTTTTTGTACAATAGAACCTAATGTCGGTATTGTCGATGTACCAGACGTTAGATTACAAAAATTATTTGAAATATATAATTCGAAAAAAATAATACCAGCCTCTATGGAGTTCGTAGATATTGCTGGTTTAGTTAAAGGCGCCTCTAAAGGTGAAGGACTTGGAAATAAATTTTTATCTAACATACGTGAAACAGACGCTATCATTCATGTTGTTCGTTGTTTCTCTGACGACGAGATTATACACGTAGATGGCTCAATTTCGCCTATTAGAGATATTGAAACAATAAATCTAGAACTTGTTTTTTCAGATATAGATATTTTAACTAGACGTATCGATAAAAATATAAAAATGTCAAAAGCTGATAAGTCCTTATTGCCTGAAATTGATGTTTTGACAAAATTAAAAACATTTCTAGAAGATGGCAACAGTGCAAGAGGTTTTCAATGTAACGACGACCAAAAAGAGGTTATAAATGGACTTAATTTATTATCTAATAAACCTATTATATATGTAGCGAATTTAAGTGAAGATGATTTTATTAACAACATTGAAAAAAACGAATGTTTTCTAACAGTTAAAAATTACGCTTTAAACGAAAACTCCAACGTTGTCCCTATTTGCGCAAAAATAGAAGAAGAAATTTCTGATATGTCAAAAGAAGATAAATCAATGTTTTTATCAGAACTTAACTTAACTGAGTCTGGTCTTGATAAACTTATAAATGAGGGCTATAGACTTCTAGGGCTAATTTCTTTCTTAACCGCTGGCGAACAAGAAATTAAAGCTTGGACAATAATAAAAGGTACAAAAGCTCCTGGTGCTGCTGGTAAAATACACACAGATTTTGAGCGTGGGTTTATACGAGCTGAAATTGTATCCTATGACGATTTAATTTCTTTTGGAAACTTAGTGCTTGCAAAAGAAAAAGGTCTTGTAAGAAGCGAAGGTAAAGAGTATGTTGTAAAAGACGGAGATGTCATTTTATTTAGATTTAATGTTTAATAATAACTTTTATTTAAGTTTGATTTTATTTAAAACAAATATTTTGCATTTATAATAAAAATTTATATTTAACCTTGATTTAAACATCAAACGAAAACACATCTAATACTAACTTTCAAATGGTTTTTTGTGTTTTTATTTGATGTTTAAATCATTTAGTTGCCTTTGAAATATAATATCGGTACCTACTGTCTTTATATTGACCACCAACCAATATTTGCTATCATAGTATTTATAAAAATATAACAATAGTTTCATAAATACTTTTTCTATAACTCTTATAGTTGTCGTACATACATATTTATAAATTAAAATTTAACAAACTCCATTATTCAGCTATTTAACAAAATAATCCCTTTGTTTTTTGGTATTATTTCAATATAAAAAGTATGACAAATTAAATTTAAAAATATTAAAATCTGGTTTAACAAGCGCTAATATATATAATTATTAACCCTGTATTAATACTGATAATTATCTAATTAATATTAATTTTTATATTATATAAAAAGAAACAAAACCAAAATAGGTTTTGTTTCTTTTATTAATTTAATGTTAGTTTTCTAAAGAAAAGTCTGTAATTAAATTTAAATCATTATATATATAATCGTATCTATTTTGTTCAAAACCTTTAAAGTCTATATATATAACTCTATTGTTTTTCACAGCTTCTAAATCTGACAAATTAGAAATGTCTACACCTTCTTTTACAATTAAATAATAAGGGTCTAAATCTTTTAAATTTGCTATATCAAATTCAAAATTTAACGACTCTCCACTTACATTTTCACCTAAGATGTTCTCAATAAGTTGACTTTCTACTGTATCTTTTGTGGAAATTATTTGACCTGTAGATATAATAGAAAAACTTTTATCTTTACCGACTGTAGATTTACTATAAATTTCATTTAGTTTTTTATCTATTTCGCCTGTAAATAACTCATATTTTTTAGATCCTTCTTTTTTACCTTCAAAAAGATAAAAAAGATCTTTATAAAATATATTTATATCTTCAAAATTTGTTGATGTTAAAATATCTAAAACCAATATACCTTCTGACTCCATCTCATTTTTGTGTATGTTAGTTAAAGATGTTGATGTTATTACAATATCTGGTTTTAACTCGATAATGTCTTTGATTTTAGGATTTTGTGCTGTACCAACTCTTGGCAAATCTATATTTTCATCTTCATTAAAGTCAGAAATACCTACTAATATATCATCATATCCATTTTCATATAAAAATTTAGTAATATTAGGTGACAACGAAACAACCTTTTCAGGTTTTTGATTTATATCAACCTTACTTATTGTTATTGGATAATCTTTTTTATATAAAACAAAAAATGCTCCTAATGCACCTGCTAAAATTAAAACTAAAACTAAAATAAATGCTGTACCCTTTTTCATAAACAACCTCTACACTTCTATCTACTAACTAAAAAACAAAATTTTATTGTATTTTTATTTATTACCTATACATAAACTTACTTTATTAATAAGTAAGTTTGCTTACAATAATATTTCAAAAGTCTACTAAATATTAACTTGCTCTAAATTTTTCACATATATAATATAATTATTTTGAAAACCAGATGCAACAATCATATTTTTATTATACCCATATTTATATAATTAATTTTTTCGTTTTATTTAATAATATTTTATAATAATAAACTAGATAATACAGTACTATATTAAAAACTTTTAAAATAAACAGCTTATATTAACCCTTATTTAAATAAATTTGATTAATACATAAATTAACATTATTTTATACTCTGATTTTGTTTTAAATAATATAAAATTTTAAAATTATGTAGTAATATAATCGCATATTTAATTAATAATGTCAATTAAATAAAAAATATAACAGAAAAAAATAACTTTTCATTTATGTACCAACTAAACCCATTTTTTTGTTTCACCATAGATTACCTCCTAATTTTAAAACTTATAAATATATTTTAAAAAGCAAAACTATAATAAAGTTAGCTATTTTTCTAAAAAGTATGTACTTTCCATATCTGCCAGTGATGTAGCAAAAGATAATGGGTACATTGAAAACGCCTTGCCTACATTGTAAATAGGCTCAGTCCCTGAAAAACCCATATGATACCTTATTGAAAAAGCCTCTTCCCTATTCAGCTTTATAAACCCAGACAATATATAAACACTTTTTTCACCATGTCCATAAGGTAAGTCGTCATCTACTTCATACGCATCTACTTGATACCATTTACCAGTATCTTCATCTTTTTTATTTCTAACAGTTTTTTTATATAAATTGATTTTACAAACATCATGTAACAAAGCTACAATAGCAATGCTTTCTTCATCATAATTTAGACCGTAAACATCTTTTACCCTTTGTCTTTTTAAATATTCTGTAAGACACTCATAAACATTTAAACTATGCTCACAAAGTCCACCCTCATAGCTACCATGAAACTTACTGCTAGCAGGAGCTGTAAAAAAGTCACTTTTACTAGATGTCAAGTAATCTAAAAGTTCATCTGCGCCTTCTCTTTTTATAAACTCTTCATAAATTTGTATAAATTTATCTTTATTAGACATATCATCACCCTTTGATATTTTATTTTTATATTATTTAATGAAATTATACTATAATATACATAAAATATCCATACAAAAATTAAATTTAAACAAGCCTTTTGAGTTCATAGACAATATTATTTTTATATAGTATAATATTGAAAGAAGTTATATATAAAAATATGTAGACATTTATATAACTATTTTATATTGTTATTAAACATTTTTATTTTTAAGGAGATTGGTTTATGAAAAAACTTATTAATACTTCATTTGTATACGCTATATTTGCTATGGCTTCAGGTGTTTTTTACAGAACAATGGGTCAAATATCTGGATATACTGGGGACACTACTTTATCTGTTTTACATACTCACTCTTTTATGTTAGGAATGTTTTTCTTCATAATTGTTTTATCTCTAGATAAATTATTTAATATATCTAGCCACAAAAACTTTAATAAATTTTACTTGATATATAACTTGGGTGTTATCGTAACAATTATTATGCTTCTAGCAAGAGGCTTAACTCAAACTTTTAGTATTAACATATCTAAAGGTTTAGACGCAAGTATTATGGGCCTTTCTGGCATTGGTCATATAATTTTATCTTTTGGTATTGTTCTTTTCTTTACTATATTGCAAAAATCTATAAGTTCTTCAAAATCTTAATATATCTAAATTAACGAAACTTTTATTTTAGTTTTGATTGTAAAATATATTAATCTACCTAATTAAAAAGCTATTTATAATCAAATGATTATAAATAGCTTTCGTTAATTTGAATTTGTAAAATTAAATAAGATATACCTAAAAAACTTTGACAATTACTTATATATAAATTTAAAATTCACTAAAATATATAGTCACAATTTTAAAAATAAACAAATATTAACAATCTTCTGTCTGTAAGTTTTATAGGCTTAAAATAGCTAATCTAAATTATATTTTGTTTTTTATTTACTTTTAAAATATTTGCCACTAAAGTTGCACCAATAACTGTTGATATAATTTCAGGTCCCATATAAGAAATATTATATGTAAAAGAAAACGTAATTGCTGCTAAACCACTTTCTGTTAATGACCCCCAAATTAAAAATCCTGACAAAAAATGTACAATAAACCTAAATAATAAAGCAATAAAACAACCTAATGTAAACCCTAGTGTTTTACTCTTCATTTTATTAAATAAAGATGCTAAAGCAAAAGTACTATAAGCTAATAAATAATCTAGTGCAATTGCCATAAAAAATGTAAACATTGTAATCCCTTTAAGAGACCCAACACCAATAATAGCTTGTAAAACTCCAAATGTAACGCCTGCCATTAATCCCCATTTAAGACCATTTTTATATGCAAAGAGACAAACCGGTATAGATGATAGTAAAGTTATTGACCCACCATTTACCCAAGGACCTGGTATTTGTATAAATGTTAAAATTGTGCCTATTGCTATACAAATAGCTGCTTCTGTAATTATTTTTGTTTTCATTATCATTTTTAAATTACCCCTTCTTTATAGTTTTTTTGTTTATTATAACTCTTACATTACCCCCTTATGTTTTAAAGATTTAATAGACTTCCTAATGGAAATAAAAAAAAACGTTGATTTTTAATCAACGTCAAAATTATAAATATAATTAAACAATATTAATTTATATAAATATTCCCTACGTTGGCATTATCCATACAGGTTAAAGGGTTTAAAGTTTTAAAACTTAATCTCAGCACAAAGCTCCCCTATACTATCTCGCTCATTATATTATATTATATTATAATTGTCAAGAAATACTATTTCTTAAACCTAATTTTACAAATTATTTCAAAATAATTTTAATAAATTAAAAAACATAATTTAAATTTATATAATAATATATTCAAATATTATTGATTTTAGGTTTAACCTTATAACATAAAAAAACTGCTACTATAATTTTTATACAATCAAAAACTATAAATGGCAAAACACCAACTACAAATGCTTGTTTTAAATTTACCCCTAAACTATACGATAACCACATACTACCTATTACATAGCATCCAAATGTACCTAAAAAAAGTCCTATAACCCAACTTGTTTTTTTAAAATTATTTTTGCTTGTAAAAAATCCGCCTATTAAAGGTATTAAAATATATCCTAAAATATATCCTCCAGTAGGACCTGCTAATTTATAAAACCCACCGCTAAACCCAGAGAAAACAGGTATGCCTATGGCTCCTATAGCAATGAAAATTAAAATAGATGTAACACTTTTTTTTGGTTTGAGTAAACAACAACTAATATAAATAGCAAAATTACCTAAAGATATAGGTACTGCAGAAGCTGGTATATAAATTGACCAAGGTGAAATCACACACAATAATGCTGTTAACAATGATATTTGTATCATACTCTGTGTTTTAGTTTTCATAAAATACCTTTCTACGGTCATATTTAACATTAAGTTTTTTATTCTTTATCTTTGTTTTTTTTGTATAATATATCATTAAAGATATCTACAACATTATATAAAACATCTATAAGTTTTTGATTTCTTCCTAAATAAACTGCTACATAAGGTTTTTGAGAAGCATTGAAAATAACTTTGCTTTTATCATAAACTTTTATAAATTGAGAAATATAATCTATATTAAAATTATTGCTATAAAAATAAACAATATCAGATTTTTTATTTATTTCATGTATATATAACTGTGATGCCATATTTCTAATTAACGCAACATCTACAAGTCCACTCACACATTTTGGAGGGTCACCAAACCTATCTATTAATTCGTCAAGGACATCTTCCACGTCATTTTTATTTTTAACAAATGCAATTTTTTTATATACATCTATCCTCGTCCCGATATCTTTAATATAATCTTCTGGTATAAAGGCATCTATAGGTACATCTATTGTACAATCTATTTCTTCTGTTTCTTTTTTTTCACCTCGTTCGACTAAAATAGCATCATTTAACAATTTAATGTACATATCGTACCCTACAGAGTCCATATGTCCATGCTGACTGCCACCTAATAAATTGCCCGCTCCTCTAATTTCTAAATCTCGTAATGCAATTTTAAAACCAGACCCAAAATTCGTAAACTCTTTAATTGCTGAAAGTCTTTTAGTCGCAATCTCTGTAAGCACCTTACCTTTATTAAACGTCAAGTAGCAAAAAGCTCTCCTTGCTCCACGTCCAACACGTCCCCTTAGTTGATACAACTGTGCAAGTCCCATTCTATCTGAATTTTCTACTATTAATGTATTGCAATTTGATATATCTACGCCTGTTTCTATTATCGTTGTACAAACTAAAACATCTATTTCTCCATTTATAACACCTTGCCAAATTTTAGATAATTGTACTTCTGTCATTCTGCCGTGGGCAACTTGTACCTTTATATCATCTATAGACCCTCTAATCTTGTGTGCTACTGTTTCAATCTGTTCAATATTATTATAAACATAATAACATTGACCACCTCGCCTTTTTTCTTTTTTTATTGCCTCTATAACAATTTCATGCTCGTGCTCTATAACATAAGTCTGTACAGGCTGTCTATCTACTGGCGCCTCTTCAATTAAAGACATATCTCTAATGCCACTTAAAGCCATATTTAAAGTTCTTGGTATTGGTGTTGCCGATAAATTTAAAACGTCTACAGTTGAAAACATTTCTTTGAATCGCTCTTTATGTGTAACCCCAAACCTTTGCTCTTCATCAATTACAGCAAGGCCTAAATCTTTAAAAATAATATCTTTTTGTACAATTCTATGTGTACCTATTATTATATCTATTTCACCAGTTGACAACTTTTTAATTATTTCTTTTTGTTGTTTTGGTGTCCTGAATCTTGATAAAAGCTCAATTTTTATAGGAAACCCATCAATTCTTTTCGTAATATTCTGAAAATGTTGCCACGCCAAAATTGTTGTAGGTACTAAAATAGCACATTGTTTTCCATCTATAACAGCTTTAAATGCAGCTCTAACTGCAACCTCTGTTTTACCAAAACCAACATCTCCACATAAAAGTCTATCCATTGGTCTTGGTATTTCCATATCTTCCTTTATTTCTTTTATACATCTTAATTGATCATCTGTTTCAGTGTAAGAAAAATGATCTTCAAACTCCTTTTGCCATGGTGTATCTTCACTATACTGAAACCCTTTTTCGTTTAACCTCTTAGAATAAATAGTAATTAGCTCTTTTGCCATATCTTTAGCAGATGCATAAACTTTTTGTTTGGTTTTCACCCACTCTACAGAGTTTAATTTATTTAGCTTTACTCTATCATTATCTTTAGGGCCTATATATTTGGACACTAAATCAAGTTGTGTAACAGGTAAATATAGTATATCTGTACCTCTGTATTTTATTTTAACATAATCTTTTTTTATGCCAGATATATCCATGTTTTTAATTCCCTCAAAACGTCCTATACCATGAGATGCATGTACCAATAAGTCGCCATAAGATATGTCATCTAAACTTGATAAAGCATTTTTATTTTTTTTACCCTTTGTCTTTTTATCTGTTATATTTTTATTTTTAGGTACTGTCATAATAACTTTTTTAACATCTCTATACATAAACCCGCTTGATATTGCACCTTTTGTAACGTAAACTATTTTTGGTTTGATTTCAGTTATTTCTTCTTTATATACAGCATCAATATCTTCTTTTTGTAAATCTTTTGCCATATTAATAGCCGATTTTTCTGTACCAGCATATAACACAATACTATAATTATTGTGTAAATATCCTACTATATCTTCTTTTAAAGTCTCTAAACTGCCTATGTTTCCGCTTATATTTATACCATTTATATCAATTATCTCAGATAACCTAATTTGAGAGTTTCTCAAAAAAGTATCCATCAAAACTGTTTTTTGCTTGTATATTAAACTCTCTAAAAAACTTTTATCTTTAATAAAACAACTTAATTCTTTAACTAATATCCCATCTGTTAAACACTCTTCTATTTCTTGATTATGCATTTTTAAAAAACTATCGCAAGCATTTAAAACATCGTTATGCTCACTTAAAATTATTATATAATCCTCAAAATAGTCGAAAATTGTAGAAAACTCATCGTAACATAAGTTAATATATTTATCGTAACAAGATAATGAAATATTGTTTTCTAGGTTTTCTATAACTCCTCTTGTAATATCTGTAAATTTAGTATTTTTATTGTTTTTTTGCATTATAGCTATTAGTTCATTTGCTATATTTTTATTGCCATCAACTAAAATTTCAACTGAAGGTGTTATATATATACAATCTACTCTAGATGTGCGTCTTTGTGTTTCAGTATCAAAATAAGTTATACTATCTACTACATCATCCCAAAACTCTACTCTTACTGGCTTTTCGTGATTAGACGCAAAAATATCTAAAATACCACCTCGTAACGCAAATTGATGCTTGCCATCTACATTATCTCGCTTTACATAACCTGCGTATAATAACTTTTTTGCTAAATCATCTGTTTTAAAAATATCATCTACTTTTATATTTATTGTATTTTTTTTAAAAATAACTGGTGGCATAGTCCTTTGTAAAGCCCCTTGTATAGATGACACCACAATATTTGTACTTTTATCTATAATGCTTCCTAAAGTACTAATTCTTTTTTGTTCATACTCTTTACTTGCACCATCTAAATCTAAAAACGAAAAATCTCTAGACTGAAAACAAGCGCAATTATAGTCAGATTTTAAATCTATAATATCTTGAGATAACTTATAAGCTGATGTATCATCATTACATAAAACCAAAATTTGTTTATTTAGGCTAGCCTCACAAGAATTAATAAAATGCGCTTTATGAATATTGGACAAACCCGTTAAATAAATAGGTTTGTCTTGTGTTTTTATATTTTCTATAAATTTCAAAAATAAATTAGGTTGTGTGAAAAATTTTGAAGCATTTATCATATAATACCTTTTCTAATATCTTTTCTAAAAACTTTTAGTTAAATAATTCCATAGCTTTATCTATATCATCATTTATTATATATTTTATAATTGTTAATGTATATTTAAAAGTATCATTTATTTTCTTTTGCTCTTCTTTACTAAATTTAGATAAAACCCAATCTGATAAATCATAGTCTTTATTAGGCTTTTCTCCAACGCCTATTTTTACCCTTATAAACTCATCTGTCATTAAGGTGTCAATGATATTTCTTATACCATTTTGACCTCCGTGACTACCTTTTCTTTTAATTCTTAATTTGCCAACTGGCAAAGCTATATCATCTTGTATAACAACAACTTTTTTACTATCAATTTTATAATAATCGCAAACTTTTTTTATACATTGTCCACTTAGGTTCATATATGTTAAAGGTTTTATAAACAAAACCTTTTTACCCTCAAAATTAATAATATTATATAATCCATCAAATTTCATTTTATTTATAATTATATCATTTTCTTTACTTATATAATCTATTGTATCAAATCCTACATTATGCCTTGTACCATCATATTTTAAACCTTTATTTCCTAATCCTACTATGACATAATCTATTTTATTGCTAAAAAACATAATACACCTTCCATAAAAATTAACTATAAGCGAGGTATATCTACCCCGCTTACTAAAAATATAAGTGCAATTTAATTAATCAAAAAGTGGTGACACTGGTTTATTTGAATAAATTCTTGCAATTGCTTCTGCAAAAACATTTGAAACAGAAACCATTTTTATTTTTTCTATTTGTTTCTCTGGTGATAAAGGTACTGTATCTAAAAGTAAAATTTCTTTAATCGGACTTTTTTCTATCCTAGAAATTGCATCGCCTGATAAAACACCATGTGTTGCACACGCATAAACCTCTTTTGCACCTTTATCTATTATCGCTTTAGCTGCATTACAAAGGGTACCCGCTGTATCTATCATATCATCTACAATTATTACACTTTTACCCTCAATATCACCTATAATGTTCATAACCTCAGAAACATTTGCTTTTTGACGTTTTTTATCAATAATTGCAATGTTTAAGTCTAACCTGTCTGCAAAGTTTCTAGCTCTTGTTACTGATCCTAAGTCTGGTGACATTATTATAACATCTTCTAAATTATTGTTGAATTTCTCTTTATAATATGGTGCTAAAATAGGTACACCCAATAAATGGTCAACTGGTATATTAAAAAACCCTTGTATTTGTGGTGCATGTAAATCTATTGTCAATACTCTATCAACCGCTGCTGTAGTTAAAAGGTCAGCTACCAATTTTGCAGATATAGGGTCTCTAGACTTTGCTTTTCTGTCTTGTCTTGCATATCCAAAGTAAGGTATAACAGCTGTAATCCTTGCTGCAGACGCTCTTTTAAATGCATCTATCATTATTAAAAGTTCCATAAGGTTTCTATTTACTGGATAACACGTAGATTGTACAATAAAAACATCTGACCCTCTAACAGACTCTTTTATTGATACTGCAATTTCGCCATCTGAAAAAGATGTAACATCTGCATCTCCCACTTTTAAACAAAGCCTTTTAGCTACTTCTTCTGCCAGTTTTTTATTAGAGTTGCCTGAAAAAATTTTGATATCTTTACCGTGTATGCCATTCATAAAATTAAACTCCCTATTTGTTTCTATTTTTTGTTTTCATTAGCTTTTTTGATGTATTTTTCAAGCTTTTTATTTGCCCAATGATCTATGCTTTTTTGCACGCCTCTTTCAATGGCCAAACTACCCTCTTTAACATTTTCAGTTATTGTAGACCCTGCAGCTGTATAGCTATTATTTTCTAGCTTTACTGGTGCCACTAAATTTGTATTACAACCAATAAAACAATTGTCACCAACGATAGTTTTAAACTTATTTTCACCATCATAATTAACTGTAACAACCCCACATCCAACATTTACATTTTTACCAAAATGACTATCACCTATATAAGTTAAATGTGAAACACTTGTTTTTTCATC
Organism: Oscillospiraceae bacterium; assembly: GCA_051658665.1. Lineage (GTDB taxonomy): Bacteria > Bacillota > Clostridia > Oscillospirales > Ruminococcaceae > JBOFNA01. The sequence continues at coordinate 1,005 of JBOFNA010000075.1, read as the reverse complement.
TAATGTAGAGTTTTTAATTTCTACAAAATCCCCAATTTTAACATTATCATTAATAACGCTATTTGGCCTGATATGGCAATATGGACCAATCTTAACATTGTTTTTAATAATACTCTCGTAAACCTGACTATTATTAATATTTGTACTATTCAAAATTTCACTGTTTTCTATTAATGTGTTAGGCCCAATTACACAATTCTCGCCTATTTCTGTATTGCCTTTTAAAATTGTTCCTGGTAATAAAAACGTGCCTTTTCCTATTTTTACATCTTTAGATATATATATATTTTCAAAATCTATAAACTCTACACCATTATTAAGGTGACAATTTAAAATATTGGTTTTTGCAATTTTATTTAAATTGATTAAATCTAACTTTGTATTTGCACCTAATACAATATTTTCATTTTCACTTAAAAATGTACCGCATCTTTCATTTTCATCTAACAAAATTGACACTGTATCTGTTAAATAAAACTCTCCTTGTGCATTATTATTATTTATTTTGCTCAAAACACTAATCAATTTTTTCGTATTAAACCAGTATACACCTGAGTTTACTTCTGTTATTTCTTTTTCACTATTTGTTGCATCTTTTTCTTCTGTAATTTTTAAAATTTCACCACTTTTTTTTACTATTCTTCCATACCCATAAGGACTTCTTAAATTAGCGGTAACAACTGTACATATGTTTTTTTTATCTTTATGTTGCTTTAATGACCCTAATATAGTTTCTTTATCTATAAATGGTGCATCTCCACATAAGATTAGCGTTTCTGTTTCCATGCTACCTTTTAAAATATCTAAACATTGTTTTACTGCATCACCTGTACCTAAAAGCTGTTTTTGCTCTCTATAGTTAAATTTTTCACACATAAAGTCCATAATATCTTCTTTTTTATATCCAACTACTATGGTTATGTTCTTTTCTTCAAAACCACTATCTAAACAAGCATCTGAAACCCATTTTATCATTGGCGTAAACATTACTTCACAAAGTGCTTT